>NZ_QPFS01000187.1:0-6266 GCF_010906995.1 Rhodopseudomonas sp. WA056
CGACATCATCGTCGAGGCCGCCGACGGCCTGAACACGCTGATCGATTATCGCTACCAGCAGCACTTCAAGGCCCAGAAGGGCGGCAACGGCATGGGCAGCGATCGCCACGGCGCCGGCGGCAAGGACATCGTGATGAAGGTGCCGGTCGGCACCCAGATCTTCGACGAGGACAAGGAAACGCTGATCCACGACTTCACCAAGGTCGGCGAGCGGTTCGTGCTGGCCAAGGGCGGCAATGGCGGCTTCGGCAACGCCCATTTCAAATCCTCGACCAACCGCGCGCCGCGCCACGCCAACCCCGGCCTGCCCGGCGAGGAGCGCTGGATCTGGCTGCGGCTGAAGCTGATCGCCGATGCCGGCCTGGTCGGGCTGCCGAATGCCGGCAAATCGACCTTCCTGTCCAAGGTCAGCGCCGCCAAGCCGAAGATCGCCGACTATCCGTTCACGACGCTGCATCCGCAGCTTGGGGTGGTGAACAGCGACGGCCGCGAATTCGTTCTCGCCGATATTCCCGGCCTGATCGAAGGCGCCCATGAGGGCGCCGGCCTCGGCGACCGTTTTCTCGGCCATATCGAGCGCTGCCGGGTGCTACTGCACCTGATCGACGCCACCTGCGAACACGCCGGCAAGGCCTACAAGACGGTGCGCGGCGAACTGGAAGCCTATGCCGAGACGCTGGTCGACAAGATCGAGGTCGTGGCGCTGAACAAGATCGACGCGGTCGAGCCGGACGAATTGAAGAAGCAGAAGGACCGGCTGAAGCGCGCCGCCAAGAAGACGCCGCTGCTGCTGTCCGGCGTCACCGGCCGGGGCGTGCCGGAGGCGCTGCGGGCGCTGGTCGCGGTGATCGGCGAAGCGCCGGTCTCCGACAAGGCGATCGGCACCGCCGACAATCCGGCCGAAGCCAAACCGTGGGCGCCCCAGGACGCCTGAGCGGCCCGCCATCCGGACCACCGCAAGCCCGGCGACGACAGCTCTGCCGGTCCGTTCGCACGGCTTGCGCGAGCCGACGCCGTGCTGCAAAACGAGCCTCTTCCCGCCAGTCGCCGCGCTTTAGCGCCCCGCGACGCTGTGATCGATATACTCCATGGCCAGCCCCAAACTTCGCGATTTCCGCCGTATCGTCGTCAAGGTCGGCTCGTCGCTGCTGATCGATTCTGCCGCCGGCGAGGTGCGGGCCGGATGGCTGGCGGCGCTGGCCGCCGACATCGCCGAACTGCATCGCGGCGGCCGCGACGTGATGGTGGTATCGTCCGGCTCGATCGCGTTGGGCCGCAGCCGCCTGAAGCTGCCGCGCGGCCCGCTGAAACTCGAGGAAAGCCAGGCCGCCGCCGCGGTCGGCCAGATCGAACTGGCACGAACCTGGTCCGAAGTGCTCGGCGCCCACGGCATCGGTGCCGGCCAGATCCTGGTGACGTTCCAGGACACCGAAGAGCGACGGCGCTACCTCAACGCCCGCTCGACCATCGGCAAGCTGCTGGAATGGCACGCGGTGCCGGTGATCAACGAGAACGACACCGTCGCAACCACCGAAATCCGCTACGGCGACAATGACCGGCTCGCGGCCCGGGTCGCCACGATGGCCAGCGCCGATCTGCTGATCCTGCTGTCCGACATCGACGGGCTGTACACCGCACCGCCCGGCAGTGATCCCGACGCCACGCTGATCCCGGTGGTCGAAGCGATCACCGCCGAGATCGAAGGGATGGCCGGGGCGGCCGGTTCGGAGCTGTCGCGCGGCGGCATGCGCACCAAGATCGAGGCGGCCAAGATCGCGACCTCCGCCGGGACGCATATGCTGATCGCCTCCGGCAAGATCGATCACCCGCTCAAGGCGATCGCCGAGGGCGGCAAGTGCACCTGGTTCCTGACCCCCGCCAATCCGGTCACGGCGCGCAAGCGCTGGATCGCCGGATCGCTGGAGCCGAAGGGAACGCTGACGATCGACGCCGGCGCGGTCAGCGCGCTACGTGCCGGCAAGAGCCTGCTGCCGGCCGGCGTGATCCGGGTCGACGGCCAGTTCTCCCGCGGCGATGCGGTGATCGTGCGCGGGCCGGATACTCACGAGATCGGCCGCGGCCTGGTCGCGTACGACGCCGAGGATGCCGAGAAGATCAAAGGCCGGTCGTCCCCCGACGTGATGATGATCCTCGGAATCACCGGCCGCGCCGAGATGATCCATCGCGACGACCTGGTGGTCGGGACGGCGCCGGCGTGATCAGGGCGCGATATCCTTGGGCGTAATGTCCTGGCGCCCGTTCAGCACACGCGCAATCCGAATGGCTCCCGCCTCGGCCGTAGAAGACCAGGTAACTACCGACAGGAAAACTCCGGACCGTTGGTGACAGTTCCGGGCGCCGCCGACCTGCACCAGGATTCTGCGTGAGCAGGTCGAACGTTTGGGTGATCAATTCGATCACTGCATCAGCAGCGTGTTCGTTATCAGTTGCAATAAATGACCAGATCTGGTCGAGGTCGGTGCGCGCGCGTGGACTGAGGCGACGATTAAGAAACACTTTTGGAGGCTGCTGCGCGCGCAGCAGCGAGCCTCTCCCGTCCACGTCGCTCCACATCCTCAGCCAAGGTCTTGGCGTCGAACTCCTCGCCCGGCCCGCTGTCCAGCCCCTTCTGGATCTCCGCCCGGAGCGCCTCGAGCTTGGCTTCGCGCGCCTGCATCTGGCGCAGGCTTTCCCGCACGACGTCGCCGGCGGTTTCGTAGCGACCGCTTTCGACCAGGCTGTCGACGAACGCCGCGGAGTGCTCGTCGAGGGTATAGCTGCCGGCCATGGGAGCCTCCTTGAGCAGATTTCAGAAGGATAGGGATCACCCGGTTTCCCTGCAACCGGCTTGGCGTACCGGCATTTTCCTCCTATTTACATGACGCAACTCGGATTTTTCAGGCTCCAGCCCATGACCGCCTCGCTCAAAGCCATCGACGGCAGCGCCGAACTGACGACGCTGATGACCGACCTGGGCCGCCGGGCCCGCGCCGCGGCCCGGATCCTGGCGCTGGCGCCGCCGGAGCAGAAGAACCGCGCGCTGGAAGCGATGGAGCGGGCGATCCGCACCCATGCCGACAAGATCCTGGCGGCGAATGCCGAGGATGTCGCCGACGCCAAAGCGGCCGGTACCACCTCGGCATTTCTGGACCGTCTGACGCTGACGCCCGCGCGGGTGGAGGCGATGGCCGAAGGCATCGCGGTGGTGCGCGGCATCCCCGACCCGATCGGCGCCGTCACCGAGAGCTGGCAGCGGCCGAACGGCATGACCATCGAACGCGTCCGGGTGCCGCTCGGCGTCGTCGCGGTGATTTATGAGAGCCGCCCCAATGTCACCGCCGACGCCGGCGTGCTGTGCCTGAAGTCCGGCAATGCCGTGATCCTGCGCGGCGGCTCCGAGAGCTTCCGCTCCGGCCGTGCGATTCACGACTGCCTGGTGCAGGGCCTGCGCGAAGCCGGGCTGCCGGACGCGGCGATTAGTTTGGTGCCGACCCGCGACCGTGCAGCGGTGGGGCTGCTGCTCGCCGGCCTCGATGGCGCGGTCGACGTCATCGTGCCGCGCGGCGGCAAGAGTCTGGTGGCGCGCGTCGAAAGCGAGGCGCGGGTGCCGGTGTTCGCGCATCTCGAAGGCGTCAATCACGTCTATGTCGATCGCAGTGCCGATCCGGCGATGGCCAAGGCGATCGTGTTCAACGCCAAGATGCGCCGCACCGGCGTCTGCGGCGCGGCCGAAACGCTGCTGATCGATCGCGCGGGCGCTGCGACGCATCTGGCGCCGCTGGTGACGATGCTGATCGACTCAGGGTGCGAAGTGCGCGGCGATCAGGCGGTGCAACAGGTCGATCCCCGGGTGAAGCCGGCGAGCGACGAGGACTGGGACACCGAGTATCTCGATGCAGTGATCGCCGCCAAGCTGGTCGACGGCGTCGATGCGGCGATCGCCCATATCCACGATCACGGCTCGCACCACACCGACGCGATCGTCGCCGAGGATACGCAGGCCGCCGCGAAGTTTCTCAGCGAGGTCGATTCTGCGATCGTGCTGCACAACGCCTCGACGCAGTTCGCCGACGGCGGTGAGTTCGGCTTCGGCGCCGAGATTGGAATCGCCACCGGCAAATTCCACGCCCGCGGGCCGGTCGGCGCCGAGCAGCTCACCACCTTCAAGTATCGCATCCACGGCAGCGGGCAGACCCGGCCGTGATGCCGCCGCGCCGCCGAGGCTGAGGTGACGCCGGATCTCGCCGCGGCGCGCCGCGCGATTCCGCCGTTCACGCCCGGGATGCGGATCGGGCTGCTCGGCGGCTCGTTCAATCCGCCGCATCTGGCGCATCGCGCGATCAGCCAGTTCGCGATCAAGCGGCTGGGGCTCGACCGGGTGTGGTGGCTGGTGTCGCCCGGCAATCCGCTGAAGGACGTCTCCGGGCTACGCGAGATCGACGCCCGCGTGGCCGCCGCGCAGGCGATCGCGGACGATCCGCGGATCCAGGTCAGCCGTCTCGAAGCCGTCATCGGCACCCGCTACACTGCCGACACTCTTCGCTATCTGCGCCGGCATTGTCCCGGCGCTCGCTTTGTCTGGATCATGGGCGCCGACAATCTGGCTCAGTTCCATCGCTGGCAGCAGTGGCAGCAGATCGCCGCCGAGATTCCGATTGCGGTGATCGACCGTCCGCCGACCAGCCTGCGCGCCCTGGCGGCTCCCGCTGCGCAGCGTCTGATGCGCATGCGACTTCCTGCCGACGCGGCAACGACGCTGGCCGATCATCCGCCTCCAGCCTGGGTGTTTCTCACCGGGCTGAAATCGCCGGTGTCATCGACGGCGTTGCGGAACCCCGATGGAAGCTGGAAAGCATGATGACCGCGCCCGCTGGACTCCAGGCGCGGCGCTCCCCACATCGGACGTGTGACATTTGCGCGACTGCGCGGCGGCGCTGCGGGTGCTTACGGTTGCGCCGATTCCACTTTGCTGGAAATTGCTCTAGAATGACCTGTGGGCACCGGGAGTCGGCACCCACGATACAGTGAAAGGAAAGGTCCCTGACCACGTCTGTATTGTCCACGTCGGCTTTGCCGAAATCGGTCGCGGCAAAGGCATCGCGGTCCGCGTCAACCAGGACTGCGCCAGGACCGATCCCCGAGGCGATCCTTTCGGATGCGGCGCCAGTCAAGGCTGCGCCGGATGCGGAAGCGACGCTGAAACTGATCCTCTCCCGCCTCGACGACATGAAGGCGGAAGAAACGGTAACGATCGACCTCCGCGGCAAATCCGCGATGTTCGACTACGTGGTCGTCAGCAGCGGGCGAGCTAATCGTCACGTCGGCGCGATCGCCGAGAACGTCGTCAAGGCGCTCAAGCAGGCCGGCATCGCCGCCCCGCACGTCGAAGGCTTGCCGAATTGCGATTGGGTGCTGATCGACAGCGGCGACGTCGTACTGCACGTCTTCCGTCCCGAGGTCCGCGAATTCTACAACCTCGAGCGGTTGTGGACTCAGGGACCGGCGCCGGCCAAGACGCTGTAGCCATCGCACACCCTCTTTTGGGGGGCGGCCCGGCTGACGACGCGTGTCTGACGGATGAGGAGCGCGGCTCTCGCGCAAGGGGCGCGTGAGCCGATGCGACTGATGATCCTTGCGGTCGGAAAACTGAAACAGGGGCCGGAGCGGGAGCTGGCGGAACGCTATCGCGCGCGGTTCGATGATCTCGGCCGCAAGCTCGGCTTCCGTGGCCTCGATGTTCATGAAATCGCTGAAAGCCGCGCCCGCGAGGCGCCGGCCAGGATGGCGGAAGAAGCCTCGGCAATCACCGGCCATGTCCCCGACGGCGCCGTGCTGGTGACGCTCGACGAGCGTGGCCAGAGCCTCGGCAGCACGGCCTTCGCCACCCAGCTCGGGCGGTGGCGGGACGAGCAGGTGCCCGGTACTATTTTCGTGATCGGCGGTGCGGACGGACTTTCGCCCGAATTGCGGCGCAAGGCAAAGTTGAGCCTGTCGTTCGGCGCTGCGACCTGGCCGCACCAGTTGGTCCGCGTGCTGCTGTTGGAGCAGATCTATCGGGCCGCGACGATCTTGGCGGGACATCCTTATCATCGTGCGTAATCGACGCCGTAGTGAACCGATGCATGCACCGCGCCACAGGGCTGCGAGGGACAGATCGGCTGCCGGCCCCTGGGGACGAGCGGCGCTGTTGTCTGCTGGCCTTGCGGCGGGCGGCCTGCTCGCGCACGGCCTTGCGCCCCGGCAGGCCGCGTTGATCGCCGCAGCCC
>NZ_QPFS01000188.1:0-6204 GCF_010906995.1 Rhodopseudomonas sp. WA056
CCAGCCGCGACGGACCGGGCCCTTGTCCTTGAGCTGCTCGACGACGGCCTTGACGGTCGATGCCGGGATCGAGAAGGCAATGCCGATACTGCCGCCCGACGGCGAGTAGATCGCGGTGTTGACGCCGACCACCTCGCCGGCGGTGTTGAACGCCGGTCCGCCGGAATTGCCCTTGTTCACAGGGGCGTCGATCTGGATGAAATCGTCATACGGACCGTTGCCGATGTCGCGCCCGATCGCCGAGACGATGCCCGACGTGACGGTACCGCCGAGGCCGAACGGATTGCCGACCGCAAGCACCCAGTCGCCGATCCGCGGCTTGCCGTCCGACAGCTTGGCGTAAGGGAAGTTCGAAGCGCCTTCGACCTTGATCAGGGCCAGATCGGTGCGCGGATCGCTGCCGATCACCTTGGCCTTGTGGGTCTTGCCGTCATCGGTGGTGACCTCGACCCGGTCGGCGCCTTCGACGACGTGATTGTTGGTCACGGCGTAACCGTCGGCCGAGATCAGGAAGCCCGAGCCCTGGCCGGTCATCATGCCGCCGCCGCGATGGCCGCGCATTCCGGGCGGCATTTCCCCGCCGAACCGGCGGAAGAACCGCTCCATCGGCGAGCCGGGCGGGAACGAGAAGTCGTCGCGGTCGTCGCCCTTGGCCATCTTGTCGGCGATGTTGACCTTCACCGAAATCACCGACGGCTTCACCTTCTCCACGATGTCGGCGAAGCCGACCGGCTGCTGCGACGGCTGCACATTGGCACCAACCTGCTGCGCCTGCGCCGGCGTGCCGATCAGATCGAACGACCCATGGCCGAGCCCGTAAGCGCCCGCACCGAGACCGGCCACCACCGAAGCCATCAGCGCGAATCTGCGCGCGGACAGCAGCGAGCCGGAGAGCGACCGATGCGACGGCTGCGAGGACGGAACGGAACGGCGATCGTGCATTGAGAATATCTCCGAAGACGGTTGAAACTGAAGGTACCGAACTGATCAGCACCGTTGCTCCGAAGATGGGGCCCGTCGCCTTACGGCGCTCTGGCGAGGGAATTAAACTTTTGTAATTTTGGCGTATTCGGCCCCGTCGCGCCGCGACGGATGGTCGCTTCCCGTCCCGCTCCCGGCCGCGACATTGTCGCCGTTCGTACATTCGTGTCGGGAATCCGATCCGCCTTTGGTCGCAGCCGCCGCCCGCTCCAGCGCTGCAACTAACTGAATTACTTAGTGATCGTTGCTGGCCTGGTTCTTGCCAAGGCGCTGCCGGAGGGCGCCGGCAAGGGCGTCGATCAACCCCTGACGACAGGAGAGTACGACGTGGCGAACATTACCTTCTCATCCCCGGTCATGGCGAAGGACGTCACCGTGTATGCGGTGGCGGGCGATCGCGGGACCATTCTGGCGGTTGCGAAATCGCACAACATTCCGATTCCGTTCGACTGCCAGGACGGCGAATGCGGTTCCTGCCTGGTGCAGGTCGAGCATTTCAATCCGAAGGCCAAAGCGGCGGTGGCGCTGACCGAAAAGGAAAAGGAAGTGCTGCGCCAGCTCGGCAAGATCTCCAAGGAAGAGATCGTCGAGGCCGAGGTCAACGACGTCCCGCCGCGCTATCGCCTCGCCTGCCAGTGCTTCGTGCGCAACGAAGACATCCTGGTCAAGTTCGAGGGCGACAAGACCAAGCCGCAACGTATGGCGGTGACACCCGCCGCCGCGCACTACAAAGGCGGCATGGAGATCAACACCCTGCCGGACTTCTTCAGCTACGCCGCCAAGGTCGAGGAAGACGCCGCGCTGCACTACGACAGTCTCGCCAAGGCGATGGCGGATGCCGGCAATGCGCCGGTGGCGAAACTGTTCGCACAGCTCGCCGAGTTCTCGCGGATGCATCTGGCCGAAGTGAAGTCACGCGCCGGCAGTATCGATCTCAGCAAGAACGTGCCGCCGGACTATGCCTGGCCCGACCACGCCACTCCGGAACGCGCCGCGGTGTGGGCGTCCGATACCACGCTGACCCGGCTCGGCGCGCTGAAGGCGGCGCTGCAGGGCGAGCGTCGCGGCTACGAGTTTTATCGCGCGGTCGAAGCCACCACCAAGTCTGCCGAGGTCGCCGCGGCGGCCAAGGAATTCGTCAACGAAGAAGCCGAGCACGTCCGCATTCTCGAGGCCTGGATCACCCAGGAGGAATGGTCGCTCAAGCACGCCGCCAAGGCTGCGGAGAACGCCTGACGACAGCGACGGCCGTCGTCGCTCCGGCGACGGCCGAACAAGGAGAGACGACGATGGAAACAGTCGAAGAGTTTCTGGCGCATTCGATCAAGCTCGAGCAGGAAGCCGCGCTGCGGTTCGGTCAGCTCGCCGACGCGATGGATAGTTGCGGCAACAAGGAAGTATCGAAGCTGTTCCGCCAGCTCGCGGACTACTCGCGGATGCATCAGGCCGACGCGCAGGCCCGCGCCGGCTTCCGCGACATTCCCCAGATGGAGCCCGGCGATTTCAAATGGCCGGGCCTCGAAAGCCCGGAAGCCGCCGCGATCTGGGGCACCGACCCGTTCATCGGCCGCGACCTCGCGCTGCAGATCGCGCTCGAGGCCGAGACCGGCGCGTTCGACTGGTACAAGAACGTCCTCGACACCACCGACAACCCCGAGATCAAGATGCTGGCCAAGGAGTTCGTCGCCGAGGAAAGCGGCCACGTCGCCGAGCTGCACCGCTGGATCGCGCTGCACAAGGCCGGCAAGCCGCTGCCGATGGAAATCGTGCCGTTCTGAAGCCCGGCGGCCCTATCGTCCGCGCTCACTCCCGAACCAACTACGCGAGGCCGGTCACGGCCTCGCGCCGGCTGCTATGCGCCGTGGGGGATGCGGCTGATTGCGCTGCGAACCAACGCATCTGCGCAGTCGCTTCGTTTGATTCATCCCCTCGACGAGCAAAATCACCGCAACGGTGGATCAATCACGCGATGCCGCGCACCCTGCTTGACTCCCTGCCGGCCTGCACACTAGGAATGTTATGTTATAACATATCATTCTGAGGTGGACTGTGTCCAAGCCGCAAACGTCTGACGATCGCCTGCCGGTCACGGTGCTGTCGGGATTCCTCGGGTCCGGCAAGACCACGCTGCTCAATCACGTGCTCAACAACCGCGACGGCCGGCGGGTCGCGGTGATCGTCAACGACATGAGCGAGGTCAACATCGACGCCGATCTGGTGCGCGAGGAGACCACGCTCAGCCGCTCCGAGGAGAAGCTGGTGGAGCTCACCAATGGCTGCATCTGCTGCACGCTGCGCGAGGATCTGCTGAACGAGGTCCGCCGCCTCGCCGACGAACGCCGGTTCGACTACCTGCTGATCGAGAGCACCGGGGTGTCGGAGCCGCTGCCGGTCGCCGCGACCTTCGAGTTTCGCCAGGAGGACGGCGACAGCCTGTCCGACATCGCACGTCTCGACGCCATGGTGACGGTGGTCGACACCGTCCATCTGCTGAAGGACTATTCGTCGACCGACTTTCTCGCCGATCGCGGCGAGACCGCGGGCGAAGGCGACGAGCGCACCCTGGTCAATCTGCTGGTCGAGCAGATCGAGTTCGCCGACATCGTCGTCATGAACAAGGTCTCGGACGCCACGCCCGCGCAGTGCGAGGCGGCGCGGGCCATCATCCACGCGCTCAATCCCGACGCACGACTGATCGAGACCGACTACAGCCGGGTGTCACCGGACCAGATCTTCGACACCGGCCTGTTCGACTTCGAACGCGCCCATCAGCACCCGATGTGGTTCAAGGAGCTGTACGGCTTCGCCGACCATGTCCCGGAGGACGCCGAATACGGCGTCACCAGCTTCGTCTGGGAGGCGCGCCGGCCGCTGATCCCGGAGCGCTTCAACGAATTCCTGCAGACGCCGCTGCCCGGCGTCATCCGCGCCAAGGGGCATTTCTGGCTGGCGACGCGGCCCGACTGGGTCGGCGAATTCAGCCTCGCCGGCGCTCTGGCCACCACCAAGCCGCTCGGCTTCTGGTGGGCCGCAGTGCCGCCGTCGCGCTGGCCGTCCGACCCGGCAGTGCAGGCGCAGGTCAAGGCCAAATTCGACCCGGTGTACGGCGACCGGCGCCAGCAGATCGTGTTCATCGGCATGCTCGGGACGATGAGCCGCGCCCGCATCACCACCATGCTGGAGCGATGCCTGGCCGAGCCGCCGAGCGCCGAGGCGTTCGATCCGAACAGCTACCGTCACCTGCCCGACCCGTTTCCGGGATGGCGGCGCGTCACCGACGCGGCCTGACCCGTCGACCGGCGACCACCCTGCTCAAGATTACGAAGGCCGTTACGTAGAACGACGTATTCGTCTGCTGCCACTCCGGATCCATAACCCACGACGTTACAATGTTACATGGAGCCAAGTCATGGCAAGTACCGGAAGCGTAAGCGCGTGGGACGAAGCCCTGCTCGTCGCGATGATCCAATATCCCGTGCCGGTGGTCACCGGCCCGGCGGACATCCAGACCCAGGTGAAGCAGATCTGCCGCGCGGTCGACACCACCAAAGCCGGCTACCCCGACCTCGATCTGATCGTGTTCCCGGAGTACTCGACGCAGGGCCTCAACACCGCGATCTGGACCTACGACGAGATGCTGCTGACGGTGGATTCGCCGGAGATCGGCGCGTTCAAGGCGGCCTGCAAGCGCAACAAGGTCTGGGGCGTGTTCTCGCTGATGGAGCGTAACGACGATCCGTCGCTGCCGCCGTTCAACACCGCGATCATCATCAACGCCGACGGCGAACTGGCGCTGCATTATCGCAAGCTGCAGCCGTGGGTGCCGATCGAACCGTGGTCGCCGGGCAATTACGGCATGCCGGTGTGCGACGGCCCGAAGGGCGCCAAGCTGGCGGTGTGCATCTGCCACGATGGCATGTTCCCCGAGCTGGCGCGCGAGGCGGCCTACAAGGGCGCCAACGTCTACATCCGGATCTCCGGCTATTCGACCCAGGTCAACGATCAGTGGATCTGGACCAACCGCACCAACGCCTGGCAGAACCTGATGTACACCATGTCGGTGAACCTCGCCGGCTACGACGGGGTGTTCTACTACTTCGGCGAAGGCACGGTGTGCAATTACGACGGCAACGTCATCCAGCAGGGCCATCGTAACCCCTGGGAGATCGTCACCGCCGAGCTGTTCCCGCGCCTCGTCGACAAGGCGCGCGAGCACTGGGCGCTGGAGAACAACATCTTCAACCTCGGCTGCCGCGCCTATGTCGGCAAACCCGGCGGCGAGAAGGCGAACTACCTGACCTGGGTGCGCGACCTCGCCGAAGGCAACTACAAGCTTCCCTGGGACGACAAGATCAAGGTCCGCGACGGCTGGAAGTATTATCCGGACGGCGTCAAGCTCGGCCCGATGCCGAAGCCGATCGCGGCGGAGTAGCTCCCACCGATCTCGTCATCCCAAGGCAGACCCGGCCGCTCCGGCGGCCGGGTTCTTTGTTTCGAGCAGGCCTTCGACGCCTAACGACGCCAATGTGCGCCGCGCCCGGCGCGATCGAACCAGGATCAGGACTTTCGCTCGGCGCCCTCGGCCGCCAGCAGCTTGTCCAGCCGCGCCTGCTCGTCGGCGCTGAGCGGCTTCGGGGCGTCGCCGACGCGGGCGGTGTCGCGGCCGCGGCGGCGGATGTGCAGCCACAGCCCGAGGCCGCCGCCGACCAGCACCAGCGGCGGCACCAGCCACAGCAGCAGCGTGTGCAGCTCGAACCGCGGCTTCAGCTCGTAGGGCGGATTAGTACTACTGCGTCATAAATTTCGCCGCCGGCTTGATGCTGCGGCGAGGCCACAACAGGGGCATCGCGGCAGGGTTTTGGCAAGTGCGCGGATCAGGCGCAGACGCATGGTTGCGATCGAGTTCGGGAGGTGGCGTTCAGGCCGCCACGGCGGATCCCCTGGGTCGATAGTCGTCGGGAAGGCGAGGCGCCGGGAGCAGCGTGGCGGAACGAGGTCCTGAGGGGGGAATCGTCGCCCGCTCGGCGACCAGGAATCCGTAGGCGGCGATGCACAGCGTGGCGTGATGATGGAAGCCGCGCCATCCACGCCCCTCGTAGTGCCCGAGGCCGACCTCCTGCTTGAGCTCCTGGTAGTCACGCTCGATCCGCCAGCGCAGCTTGGCGAGGTCGACGAGCGGTCGGAAGCCGATCGTCTCCGGCAGTGTCGCAAGCCAATATTTGG
>NZ_QPFS01000189.1:0-6192 GCF_010906995.1 Rhodopseudomonas sp. WA056
GCCCGTCACCACCAGCGCCATCCGCGCGCCCTGCCGCCCCTCCCCAGTGTGATACCAGTAGCCGATCAGCAGGAACGAACTCAGACTGGTCAGCTCCCAGAACACAGTGAGCAGCAGCACATTGTCGCTGATCACGATGCCGAGCATCGCGCCCTGAAACAGCAACAGATAGGCGAAGAACCGTCCAGGCGAGTCGTCACGGCCGAGATAGAATCCGGCATAGATCACGATCAACAATCCGATGATCAGGATCAGCGCGGCAAAGAACAGCCCGAGACCGTCGAGAAAGAATCGGAACGACAGTCCGAGCCCCGGCACCCAGTCGCCGCCGCTCCGGATCGTGGTTCCGTCGAACACGACAGGCGCGCTGGCAATCAACAGCGCCAGCGACGCCAAGCTGACAGCCAGGGTCACCGCAGTGCACAGGCTGCGCCCCGACCGCACGGCGAGCGGTGGCAGAATAGCGCCCAACAAAGGAATGAGTGCGATCAGTGCAAGTTGCATCGGTGCCGGATCCTCGCGATGTCAGGCGTGAGCCCGGAGGCCGCCCGGCACCATCCCATCGATGCAGGATACAGCGTGGAGTGGAGACCCGGTCAACTGCGGAGAACCATGCGATCCCGGCGAAACAGCCGGACGCTTGAAGGCGTGCGTTCGAAAGCGGCGAGCGACATTATCGTCATCCGAACGCAACATCGGAACGCGGCATATCGGCGCGCCAACGCCCTGCGGCCAAATGGATTTCGCCTCCCACGCGCATCGATCAATGATACAGAAACAGTGCACACGGTGGCGTTTCGACCAGCGCATCTGTGGTCGAGCCAAACAACGCCTCGCGGAATCCTCGTCGGCCGTATGCCCCCATCACCAAGGTGCCGACTCGCCGGTCAGCGACTGTAAGCCTGATCGCCTCGGACGGATCGACGCTCGAAGTGATCGGACAGGCGTCCGATTCGTAGCCGTGGCTCCGCAGATACGAAGCCGCGGCCGCGCAATTGCGGGCGGCCGCCTCTTCGCTCCGATCGACCGCAGCGACCACGATCCGCTGACCGGTGCCGAGACCGAGCAGCACGAACATCTGCAGCGCGCGCATCGCCGGGACGCTGCCGTCGTAGGCGACCAGGATGGCTTCTCCCTCCGGCAACCGGTCCGGACAAACGATCAGCGGCCGAGGCGAGCGCAACAGAAGCTTGGCCAGAATTTCCGACAGCGGCTCGGTCAGATCGCCGCCATAGCCGGTATCGTGCCCGGCAACCACCAGATCACGGGTCTCGGTCGCAAGCTGGAAGGCTTCGATCGGGTCGCCCTCGAATGAAAGCCATTCGAACGGGAGGGCGCGCTCGCGACATTCGCGCTCGAACTCCTCGTGCAACCGCTGTCGGGTCGCTTCAGCCTGACTTTTCAACTCCTGCTCGAGCTGCGCTTTGTAGGCGGAAGTGCCGATCCCGCCGAGCATCGGCGCCTCGATCGAGCGTAGATCGAGGCCGGCCAGACCCGCCAGATCGGTTCCGGTCCGCTGCGCCAGCCGGAAAGCGTAGTCCCGGGCCGACACTGAGGAGTCGGTCTGACCAAGCAATATCAGGGTGCGCTTGAGCATCGACATGCGAATCTCCTTTGCCGGCTGACGGACCGGAGAGTGCCCCGCGGAACCCGACCGCACCACGCCGATCAGCGCGCGATCAGGCGGCATTGTGTCGCGCGTGTCCTCGCGGAAGGCAACTCCAAACGGAGCGGAAACGGAACCGGCGCCCCCTGCAGTGGTTGAAACCAAGTGTGCGCAGCCGCGCAACCGGGATCATTCGTTGAGGTCAATCGATGTGCCGCTGGCTGGCATACCGCGGAGAAGCAACATCGTTCGACAGCTACGTCACAGAACCGGTCCACTCCCTGATCAACCAGAGCCTGCGCGCCCGCGAATCTGCTGGCAGCACTAACGGCGATGGCTTCGGCCTCGGCTGGTACGGAGTTCATCCCGAGCCGGGATTGTTTCGCGAAACGCGCCCGGCATGGTCGGACGAGAATCTCCGTTACCTCTGCCGGCACCTGCAATCCCACATGTTCTTCGCCCATGTCCGCGCCGCGACCGGCACCGCGGTGACGCGGCAGAACTGCCATCCATTCGCCTGCGGGCGATGGATGTTCATGCACAACGGTTTCATTGGGAGCTGGAGCCGGCTGCGGCGGAAGGTCGAGGCGATGATCCCCGATCATCTGTATCCATCGCGCGTCGGCACCACGGATTCTGAGGCGGTGTTCCTGGCAATGATGGGCCAGGGGCTGGACCAGGATCCGATCGGCGCGACCCTGAGCGTGATGCGCGCACTCAGCGCGCTGGTCGACGAAGATGGATTGCGCGAGCGGATGAGATTCACGGCGGCGCTCGCCAACGGACACGACCTCTACGCCTTCCGGTTCGCTCACAACGATACGGCGAACACGCTGTACTATCGCGAGGATGGGCCTCTGGTCGTCGCCTCCGAGCCGTTCGACACGGAGCAGCATTGGTCCGAAGTGCCGGCGGATCACGTGCTGGTCTCGCGGCCGTTTCGTCCCGTCGAGATCCGTCCGTTCCCGGCCGGTGAACATTCGCCGCAGGAACCCGCTGTTGCCCAAAATGTTGTCGAGCGAGCTTAATTGATCGGCAACGGAGGCATCGAAGGGCGATGTGTGGAATTTGCGGAGAGATCCGCATGCGCGGCGAACCCTCGATCGCCGCTTTGAAGACGATCGCCGGCGCGATGCACAAGCGCGGGCCCGATGCGGAAGGACTGTTCGCGCAAGGCACCATGGCGTTCGGCCATCGGCGACTCAGCATTCTCGATCTGGCAGCAGCCTCTCAGCAGCCGATGATCGACAGCGAGCTGGGACTCAGCATCGTCTTCAACGGCTGCATCTACAATTTCCGTGAACTCCGGGACGAACTGACGCGGCGCGGCTACCGGTTCTTTTCGCAGGGCGACACCGAGGTCATCCTCAAGAGCTATCACGCCTGGGGAGCCGACTGTGTCTCGCGGTTCAAGGGCATGTTCGCCTTCGCGCTGTGGGAGCGTGACAGCGGCCGCGTCGTGCTGGCGCGCGACCGGCTCGGCATCAAGCCGCTGTATTATGTCGACGGCCGTGACAGTTTCCGGTTCGCCTCTGACCTGCCTGCGCTACTCGCCGGAGGCGACGTCGACACCTCGCTCGATCCGGTCGCGCTGCATCATTTCTTCAGCTTCCATGGCGCCGTGCCACCGCCGCGCACCATTCTGCGCGGCGTGAAGAAGCTGGAACCCGCCACCATCCTCACCCTGGAGCCGGATGGTTCCAGAACCACGCGGCGCTACTGGAGTTTCACGGTCGGCTCGGCCGTCGATCGGGTGATGACCGAGCAAGAGTGGAGCGAGGCCGTTACCGATGCGATGCTGACGGCGGTCGATCGCCGCCGCGTCGCCGACGTCCCTGTCGGCGTGCTGCTGTCGGGCGGATTGGATTCATCGCTGATCGTCGCGCTGCTCGCCAAACTCGGCCATTCCGACGTCAAGACCTTCGCGATCGGATTCGACAGCGTCGGCGGGCAAAGCGGCGACGAGTTCTACTATTCCGATCTGGTGGCGAAGCACTTCTCGTCAACGCACGAGCAGATCAGAATCGACGGCCGCGAGGCATTGCAGTATCTGCCGGACGCGATCCGGGCGATGTCCGAGCCGATGGTCAGTCACGATGCGGTTGCGTTCTATCTGCTGTCGCGCGAGGTCGCCAAGCGGGTGACAGTGGTGCAGAGCGGCCAGGGTGCCGACGAAGTGTTCGGCGGCTATAGCTGGTACCCCTCACTGCTCACCGCCAACAATGCCGCCGATCAGTATCGCGAGGTGTATTTCGATTGGAAACACACCGACATCGCCAGGTTGTTGACCCCCGATCTGCTCTCGGCGGATCACAGTTCGGACTTCGTCGAGCGTTTCTTCGACCTGACCTCGGCGAGTTCCCCGGTCGACAAGGCGCTGCAGATCGACGCCGAGATCATGATGGTCGACGATCCGGTCAAGCGGGTCGACAACATGACCATGGCGCATGGTCTCGAAGCCCGGGTGCCGTTTCTCGACCACGACGTGGTCGAGCTCGCCGCCCGGATCCCGGCCCCGCTCAAGCTCGGCGACGGTGGCAAGTACATCCTCAAACAAGCAGCCCGCGCGTTGCTTCCGACCGAAGTGATCGACCGCCCCAAGGGATATTTCCCGGTGCCGTCGCTGCGGCATCTGCGCGGCGATTTCCTCGACTACGTTCGCGACATCCTGACCTCCCCGGCCGCGCGCAGCCGCGGTCTGTATCGCTCCGAGTTCATCGAACACATGCTCCATCATCCCGAAGCAGAAAAGAGCCCGAAGGGCCATTCGCGGCTGTGGCAGGCCGCTCTCCTCGAAGGGTGGCTGCAGGCCCATGCGATTTGATCCGAAAATCCTCGACAAGCTCCGCCTGAATCTGAGCGCCAACCAGCAGCACCTGGTGATCAGATCCGCGATCGGCATCGACGCCAACGCCGCCTATTCGTTCGGCATCGAGGAGGAGTATTTCCTCGCCGACGCGAAGACCCATGAGGTCGCGATGCAGACGCCGAACGGCCTGTTCGAGGCCGCGAACTGGTCCACCGGCGGCCAGGCGATGCGTGAGATGCTGCAGGCGCAGATCGAAGTCGCCAGCAACGTCCACGTCGATCCCAGCGATGCGCGGGAAGAGCTGCGATTTCTGCGTAACGAGGTGGCGGCTGCCGCTGCCCAGCACGGCCTGGTGATCATGGCCAGCGCGACCCACCCGACAGCGTCATGGCGGTTTTCCAAACCAAGCCCTAAGCCGCGCTACAAAGAGATGATCGAGGACCTGCGAACCATCGGCCACCGCAACATGCTGTGCGGTATGCACGTCCACGTGCAGATCCCTCCGCCTGCGGAACGCGTCGCGGTGATGCGGGCGATGATCCCGTATCTGCCGCTGTTCATCGCGCTGGCGACGTCGTCGCCGTTCTGGAACGGCAAGGAGACCGGCCTGCGCGGCTATCGCCTCGCCGCTTACGACGAATTGCCCCGCACCGGGCTGCCGGAGCTGTTCGCCGATCAGAGCGAATACGACCGCTACGTCGAAGCGCTGGTGCGATCAGGGGTGATGCCGGATGAGAGCTACGTCTGGTGGGCGCTGCGGCCGTCGTCACGCCATCCGACGCTGGAGCTTCGCGCGCCCGATGTGTGCACGCGACTGGAGGACGCGGTGCTGATCGCATCGCTGTATAGGGCGCTGATCAAGCATCTGTGTGAACATCCCGATTCGTCCGAAGCAGTCGATAACGTCGAACGTGCCATCGCGGTCGAGAACAAATGGCGAGCGCAGCGCTACGGCACCGACTGCATCTTCGCCTCGAAAGACGGCCCGATCGAGATCCGCGAATTCCTCGATCAGGTGATTGCACGCGTCCTGCCGGATGCGGAAGCGCTCGGGTGCGCGCCCGAAGTCGAGCACTGCCGCGCCATTCTGGAGCGCGGCAGTTCGGCCGACGCGCAGCTACGCGTCTATCGCGAGGCTGGAAACGACCTGGGCGCGGTGACGCAATGGATTGCGCGGCAGACCCTCGGCGAGAACCGCGCGCCCTCCTCCCGCGGCGCGGCCGAACGGGTCGAGTAGCCTCGCTCCGCTATCTCCGATCCGGCCGGACGCATCACGAATGCGACCCGGCCGCCTGTCGGTGCTGTTCCGTATCGTGCAATCCCGGCGCCAAGGGCGCGTCTTGGTCGACGGTACCATCGCCGTGCTGCATCAGCGGCCGGTTGCCGGTGAGCGCACGCAGCGCCACGTAGAACATCGGCGTGAAGAAGATGCCAAACGCGGTGACGCCGATCATGCCGGCGAATACCGCGACGCCCATGGCATGGCGCATCTCCGAGCCTGCGCCGGTGGACGTCACCAGAGGCACCACGCCCATGATGAACGCCATCGAGGTCATCAGGATCGGCCGCAGCCGCAGCCGGCTGGCCTCGATCGCCGCCTGCACCGGCTTGCGCCCGGCGAACTCCAGTTCGCGCGCGAACTCGACGATCAGGATGGCGTTCTTCGCCGACAGCCCGACCAGCACGATCAGGCCGATCTGGGTGAAGACATTGTTGTCGCCCTTGCTGATCCAGACGCCGAACATCGCCGCCAGCAGCCCCATCGGCACGATCATGA
>NZ_QPFS01000018.1:0-52594 GCF_010906995.1 Rhodopseudomonas sp. WA056
CTCTCGACCAATCGGCGTCAAACGGGCATTCTTGTGAATGTTCATCCGGTCCCTCCTTGGACACTGAAGCTTCGCAACCTCAGCATCCTCGGTCCGGACCGGATGGACAACCTAATGAAAGCTCACAGCTAGAGCGCTTCATTGTTTGGTTGAAGCGAATTTGGCCCTTGCCAAGGGTCCGAAGTCCTCGTCCTGAGGAGCCCGGCGAAGCCGGGCGTCTCGAAGGATGAGGAGCCACATCGCCTGCGGCGCATGGTTCGAGACGGCGCTTTACGCCTCCTCACCATGAGGTTCTGCAAGCTGCGACCGCTAGGAAGTGCGGTCCTGATTCCGTCAAAAGCAGAGATGCTCTAGCTTGCCGGCACGCATCGTCGCCGCGGCGAGCGCCGCTACGTCACGAGCCGGTCGATAAGTCGCAGCACGTCTTTCGAGGCGTGGCCGACCTGGTCGATCTCGGCCATCGCGCCGGCGAGGTCACCGGACTGGATCAGGCGCGCGGCGGCTTTGCCATGCTCGTGCACCAGGGCGTGCGGCCCCTCCAGCGCGGCGAAGGCGGGATTGGTCCGCGATCCCAGCGAGGTGTCCCCGTAGTACCATTTGCCGAGGCGGCAGGCGTGATGATCGGTCAGCTCGGTGCTGCTCAGCCTGCTGCGGCCGGCAGCCATGTCGGCGAGCCGCTTCTTCCAGGCGATATGGTCGGCCTTGGCGAGGCGCGGGATCAGGCCGTCGAAGCTCATTCGGGACAATTCCTCGAGCTCGCCGCCGACCAATGACTGCACTTGGTCGAGCTGATCGGAAATGTGTCCGACCTGGAGGACACACTTCTCGGTCTGTTCGGCGATGGTCGAGATTCCGCTCGCGATCTCGCTCGACGCCTGCGATTGCTGATTCAGCCATCGCAGCCACGATGGTGGCGATGTCCTCGCGCAGCCGATCGATCCGGCTGCGGATGTCGACGGTGGCGCTGCTGGTCTGCTGCGACAGCCCTTTCACTTCGGTCGCCACCACGGCGAAGCCGCGCCCGGCCTCGCCGGCGCGTGCGGCTTCGATCGTGGCGTTCAAGGCGAGCAGGTTGGTCTGGCGCGCGATCGCATCGATCGAAGACACGATGCTGCCGATCGCATCCGACGCCGCACTGAGTTCAGTGATCTTCTCCGCCGCCAGCTCGGCGGTGGCGCTGACCCGGCTCATCGCGGACGCTGCGGTGCTCGCGGTGGTCAGACCGTGCTGCGCGCTGACGCGCATGTCGGCGGCTTCGGATGCCGCGGTTTGCGCCGTGGTGCGGATCTGGCCGATCGACGTCACCATCTCTTCGCTGGCGCTCGCCAGCGCCTGCGAGCGCTGATCGATCTGCCGGGTGAACGACAGCAGGTTCGCGGAAGCGACCGCAGTCTCGCTGCCTTGAATCGAGAGATCGACCATGCGGTCGAGGTTGCGCGAGACGTCGCCGGACAGCTTCTGCAGCAGCCGGCCGATTGCGCGGCTCAGGGGATCGTCGCCGGAAGGCGGCTCGATATCATAGCGGCCATCGATCAATTGATCGATGCTGGCGGCGAGTGCCTCGTCACGAGCTCGTAGTTCTACTAGTTCGGTCGCGACGGAGTGCTCGGCGGAGTCGCGCATCGTCTTGCGCGCGGACGAAAGAAACGACATGGAGCCTCGAAAATGAATGCCTCGGTTTGGCCTACATTGATACAAGGTCGTTAATCGTGCGTTGGGGTCGCGGCTCCGACTTTATTCACGAGGCGGAGCCCGCGCGCGCAATGGGCGCCTACTAAAGTCGAGCGACGC
Source organism: Rhodopseudomonas sp. WA056 (assembly GCF_010906995.1). Taxonomy (NCBI): domain Bacteria; kingdom Pseudomonadati; phylum Pseudomonadota; class Alphaproteobacteria; order Hyphomicrobiales; family Nitrobacteraceae; genus Rhodopseudomonas; species Rhodopseudomonas sp. WA056. Next base: position 1,792 of record NZ_QPFS01000018.1, read on the forward strand.
AGTCAGGCGGGCCGGCGCAAAACCAAACCCGACACAAATGCCGTCCGCTGCTGGAGATGATAATCGCACGCGGGGCGTGTCGCTCGTCAGCGTGATGGTGGTGATCGAAGGTGCGGTGAAGTCATTACGTCACAAATCGATGCCGTGGCCGACGGTTGCAGGCCGACGCAAAAACGCCGCCCGGAATTGGGCGGCGTTTGGATTCCGATAGCGTAGAGGATGATGCGGAGAAGATAGCACGGCTGCGGCTGATTTCAACCTCCGCCGATCACGGCGTCATCGCGAAGAAGCGAAGCCGACGAAGCAATCCAGCTCGGTGTGCTGAGCCTCTGGATTGCTTCGCTGCGCTCGCAACGACCAGGACGCGCCGCTCAGGTGCGATAGCTCGGATCGATGCGGTCGAGCTTGCGCAGCAGCGGCGGCCACACCAGCTTGGTGGAGCGCAGCTCCATCGCGTCGCGATTGGCGATCAGGTCGTGGTTCTTGTCGATCACCATCTGCTCGAGCGGGTAGGCGGTCGGGCCGAGCATCTTGGTGCGGACCTGCATCGTGCAGGCACGCTCGAGGTGGTACATCCGCTCGAATGCCGATGCGACGGTGCGGCCGACCGTCAGCGTGCCGTGATTGCGCAGCAGCATGTGGTTCTTGTCGCCGAGGTCGCGCTGCAGTCGCGGCCGCTCGTCGTGGTCGAGCGCGACGCCTTCATAGTCGTGACAGGCGAGATCGCCGGTGACGAAATGCGCGGTCTGGTTGATCGGCAGCAGCCCGTCCATGCAGCTCGCCACTGCGGTCCCGTCCGGCGTGTGCAGGTGGATGACGCAGCCGGCGTCTTCGCGGACCTCGTGAATCGCCGAATGGATGGTGAAGCCGGCTGGATTGATCTTGTACGGGCTCTCGGTGAGCTGATTGCCGTCGAGGTCGACCTTGACCAGGCTGGAGGCGGTGATCTCGTCGAACATCAGTCCATAGGGGTTGATCAGGAAGTGATGCTCGGGGCCGGGCACCCGGGCGGAGATGTGGGTGTCGACCAGATCGTCCCAGCCGTACAGCGCGACCAGGCGGTAGCAGGCGGCGAGGTTGACCCGCTGCTCCCATTCAGCCTCGGTCATGTCGGAGGGGACTTCTCTCAGGCGTGCGGCTTCGGCTGGGGACATGCGTTTCCTCTTCCTGTGGGCGCCGTTGCCCGGCGCGTTGACGTGGCGGAAGCCTAGTGCTGCGAATGTCTTGCAGCAAGCGCCGACCGAAGCGCGGCAGACATGTGGCGGTGCCGGCGGTCCGACCCGACGCGAAACCTCGGGGGGCGCAACCGCGGCCTCAACAAGTTGTTCGCAAAGGTCTGCGGCGATTGCCGTTATGGGACAGATGACGCTATCCTGACGAGGGCTGCCGTGGCGATCCGCCCCGGCGTGGAGTTAAGAATGATTTTGCTTCTGGTCGCCGGCATCGCCTTCCTGCTGGCCGGAGCGGCGTCGATCATCATCGGCGTTCCGGTCAAGGAATTCAGCTTCGGCAACACGTTGATCCTGTCGGGCGTGGTGGGCGCGTGCACCGGTGCGCTGCTGCTTGGGCTGTCGGCAGTGATCCGGGAGCTGCGGCTGGTCGCGGCCGGCCTGGCGGTCGAGGAGACCGGGGAGAGTTTCGCCGGGGCGAATGCGGCCAGGACGAATACGACCAGGACGAATGCAACGAGGACTCCGGCGCGCGCCGCGATTACGCCGGCGCCGGCCTCCGAGCCCGACAGCGATGCGTTGTTTCCGGGCGAGCGGCCCGAGCCTTCGTTGCCGCCGCCACAGCCTTTGGAGGCTGCTGCTGAGCCTGCCGGGACTGCGCCCTGGCAGGAGGAAGTGGCTACCCGTGATCGCGTGCGTCAGCGGGTGATGCCTCCGCTGGAGATCAAGCCGCCGCCTCCGGCGCCCGCTGAAATCTCATCGCCGCCTCCGCTCGACGCCGGCGAAGACGCCGCGCCGCCCAAGCGCCGGAATCTGTTGTTCGCCTCGTCGCGGCGCGAACGCGAACGGAGCGCCGCCGGCGCCACGGATGAGACCGGCGAGTCTTTCGCCGGTCATGGTCCGGTCGGGACTTCGCGCAGCTTCGAGGAAGCCTGGCCGCGGAAGCGTTCCGCGGCCGCCGAGGAGATGCCGCCAGTTCCGGAGCGCTCCGGGCTGCTGGAGCCGACCCCGGCACCGCGCAGCGAGGAAATGCAGCAGGTCACGGTGCTGAAATCGGGAGTCGTCGACGGCATGGCCTATTCGCTGTATTCGGACGGCTCGATCGAGGCGCAGATGCCGGAAGGGATGATGCGGTTCGAATCGATCGACGAGCTTCGGGAGCATCTGGAGCAACGGAGCTGATACGCGCCGGACGCGAATTTCGTCTGTTCGTCTACCTTGCTCGACTGCGCTGCCGTAAATAGACTTCGGTATTGGCAAGATTAGAATCGCCAACTTCCGGCGATCTGCCGACGACTGCCGAGTATCCCGGACAATTTGACCATTGCGCCCGCGGAAAACCTCCGCGCGGCGTGTTCGAATGAGTGACGAAGGACAGCCGATGAGTGACACCACGGGGAAGAGCTACATCGAGCTGACCGCTTCGATCGTCTCCGCCTATGTCAGCCACAACGCGACGCAGGCCAGCGAAATCCCGGCGCTGATCGGCCAGGTTCACGCGGCGCTCCAACGGCTCTCCGCCAGCCGCCCCGAAGCGGCGCCGCACGAGCCTTCCAAGCCGGCGGTGCCGGTGAAGAAGTCGGTGACGCCGGAGTATCTGATCTGCCTGGAAGACGGCAAACGCTTCAAATCGCTGAAGCGGCACCTGCGCACGCAATACAAGATGACGCCGGAGCAGTACCGCGAGAAGTGGGGACTTCCCGCGGACTACCCGATGGTGGCGCCGAACTACGCGGTGGAACGCTCGCAGCTCGCCAAGAAGATGGGGCTCGGCCAGCAGCGTCGTCGGCGCAAGTAGCCCGGCATCAAGCCGAGAAGCCGGCGTCCGCGGTGATCATCGCGCCGGTGATCAGTCCGGCGGCCGGACTTGCCAGGAACGCGACGACGGCGGCGATCTCCTCGGGCTTGCCGTAGCGCCCGAGCGCCGTCAGGGCGCGGAGCTGGTCGGCTTGCTCGCCACTCGCCGGGTTCATGTCGGTGTCGATCGAGCCCGGCTGAACCAGATTGACGGTGATGCCTTGCGGCCCGAGCTCACGGGACAGTCCGCGGGTGAAGGCGTGCAGCGCCGACTTGGTCATCGCGTACACGGTCGACCCCGCAAACGGCACCCGCTCGGCGAGCGTCGAGCCGATCGAGATGATCCGTCCGCCCTCGCGGAGGTGCGGGATCGCGGCCTGCGACGCCAGCACCACGGCACGCACGTTGACGTTGAGCAGCGCGTCGAGGTCGGCGAGGCTGAGCTCGGTGATCGGTCCGACCCGGCCGATGCCGGCATTGTTGACGAGAATGTCGAGGCCGCCGAGGTTCCCGGCCGCAGTCTCCACCGAGCGCTTCACCGCCGCCGGATCGGCACTGTCGGCCTGGATCGCGACGCCGCGGCGGCCGTTGGCCTCGATTGCCTTCACCACCTCGGCGGCGCGGTCGGCCGATCGCTCGTAGGTGATCGCGACGTCCGCGCCGTTGGCGGCCAGTTCGATCGCGATCCCGGCGCCGATTCCGCGCGCGGCTCCGGTCACCAGCGCTCGCTTGCCCGTCAGCTCAACCATGTCGCCCTCGTTTTATGTAGTGATCGATATAAAAAGTCTTAGGTAATTGCCGGAGGTGGGTCAAGCGATTTATATAGCGAATGATGCAGAAATCGGATTCGACCTTGGGAGATCGAGCCGCTCGGACTCGCGGACGGCCGCGGGCGTTCGACAGGGCGCAAGCTCTGGCGCAAGCCACACGGCTGTTCTGGATCAAGGGCTATGAAGCGACCTCGATCGCCGATCTCACGCAGGCCATGGGGATCGGAGCTCCGAGCCTGTACGCGGCGTTCGGATCCAAGGAAGCGCTCTACGCCGAGGCGCTGCGGCACTACGAGACCAGCTACGAGCAACTGGTCTGGGCCGGGTTCCACAGCGCGCCGACCGCGCGAGAGGCGGTGACCGCCTTTCTGCTCGACTCCGCGTCGGCGCTGACCGGGGCTCCCGACGATCATCCGCTCGGCTGCATGGTGACGCTGTCGGCGGTGGGGAGCGAAGGCCACGCTGAACTCGGCGAGCTGGTGCGCGGCGCGCGTGCGGTGACGCTGCAGCGGCTGGAGGCGCGGCTGAGCGCGGCCGTCGCGGCGGGCGAGCTGCGGGCGGGGGCCGAGGTTCACTCCCTTGCCCGGTTCTTTCAAGCCGTGCAGGCGGGAATGTCGATCCTGGCCCGGGATGGCGCTAGCCGTGCCGAGCTGGATGCGGCCGCCCGCCATGCTTTGGCGCGCTGGGACGCATGATCGTCGGGCAGGTTGAAGGTTGAGGAAAAAAATCCGAATATCGCGTCTCAGGGCTTGCGGCCCCGCTCCCGATATGTGAAAATTTTCCTAGAACGAGACTCTGGGAAAGGTCGAGACGAGATGCAGAGCAAGCGCCGCGGGCGGAAGTCCGCCACAGCACGCGAGCAGGGCAGGGCCGAGGTCGACGGCTTTCGCGCCCGTCATCTGGATCTGACCGAACGCGAGATCATGACGGCCGAAGGGCTGGCGCGCGTCACCATGGATGAGAGCGAAAGCCCGCTGGCATGGCTGGCCCGCCGCAAGGGGCGGGATGGGCGCGCGCTGATCAGCGCCGAGCAGTTCGTCGCCGGCGAGCGGCTGCGTGCCGATTTCACGCGGGCCAACATGACGCCACGCGTCACCTCGAACTGGGGTGCTCCGACCGGCCGGGCCGGCCAGGGTGGCGGTGCGGGGGAGATGACCGATCTGGTGGTGGCGGCGCGTCAGCGGGTGCAGCACGCGCTCGACGCCTGCGGGCCGGAGTTCTCCGGCGTCCTGCTCGACGTCTGCTGCTTTCTGCGCGGGCTGGAGGATGTCGAGCGCGAGCGGGGCTGGCCGTCTCGATCCGCCAAGGTGGTACTGCAGCTCGCGTTGGATCGGCTGGCGCGGCACTACGGCGTTTCCCGGCGCGACGGACAAGCCAAGCCGCGGTTTCGGAGCTGGCTGGCGGATGATGCGGCGTTCGTGGTGCCGTAAAGCGACCGATCAGCCGTCGCGGTGGATCGCGGTCAGGTCGACGCGGCGAGGGTGTCGCGGGCGTCGGCCTTGATCCGCTCGATCATCGAGCGCAGGCCGTTGGAGCGCTGAGGCGTCAGGTGCTCGCGAAAACCCAGTTCGTCGAACACTGCGATCGGCTCGGCGGCGAGGATCTGCTGCGGCGTGCGGCCCGACACCAGCGTCAGCAGAATCGCGATCAGGCCGCGCACGATGTGCGCATCGCTGTCGCCGAGATAGCTCAGCACCGGTTCGCCGGCCGCGTTGCGCGTCAGCTTGCGCGACAGCCACACCTGGCTGGCGCAGCCCTGCACCTTGTTGGCGGCAGAGTGCTCGTCTTCGGGCATCGGCTGGAGCGTGCGGCCGAGTTCAATCACGTAGCGATAGCGGTCGTCCCACTCGTCGAGCAGTGCGAAATTATCCCTGATCTCGTCAATCGTCATCGTGCCCCGCATCTGTCGGTCGCGGTTCGCTCGCGAGGGAACCTCTATCGACAAATATATGGGTTCGCGGGCGCTCGAAAGCGAGAATCGCCTGATCCGGTGGTCGTGGATTGCCCTAATTGGTGGCAGTCGGCTTGGCGATCATATCGATCGCCGCGGTTTCGGCGCCGGGCAGCTTCCACTCGATCTTCAGATCTTCCGCCGTCAGCGTATCCCGCGGCGCCAGCGACGGATCGGGCGCGTCGCCGCCGCCGATCGCGCCGGTCGGCTCGCCACGCTTCTCGGTAATGATCTGGTACAGTTTGCGCGCGCCTTCCTGCGCGCGATGACCGATCACCGTCGCGGCCTGTTCGCCGACCTCACACGCCGCCGGCTGGCGCTTGCAGAACTGACTGAAATCGGACACCGCCGCGCTCGCCGCAGAAACCGCCTCGGAGGCGCCGATCTGCGGCAGCTTCTCCGAATCCGGTGTCGACTCGCGCGGTAGGAATACCAGCACCACGCCGATCCAAAACGCCAAGCGAAGCAGAAAGAACATCTCGCGACCCCGTCGTCCAATCCCCGTTGCGATTGGTCTCGCAATCAAACTCTGTCGTATCCAGCGGCAATGAATTCGGAGTTTTTTGGTTACTTACAATTCGAGCAAAGTCCGCGAAAAATCCCGTCGAAACGATTCGATGTAAACATTCGATTGACGGCGCTCGGCTTCTCCGCTCGCAATCGATTGACGTCCACCAATTCGAAACCATACCGCTGCGCGCTTTGAAACCATGCGTTCACCATGCGGTTCGAATGCGGTGTTCAGAGACACCTGGACGCGATGGCGAGCGGCAGTCTGCGATCGCCTTAGTGTTCGTTTAAGGTCGCTCTGACAGGTTCGGCCAACCACACGCGGGGCGCGGAAACGCTTCCCGTTACGAGGCGACCAGCGAGCGCGAGCAGCGTGGCAGTATCCAGAATCATCGGTGAGTGTCTCGATGCGTTGCTGCATCCGTCCGCGCGTCTCGACGCGCTGACGGCCGCGCGCCATCGTGCGTTCATCGCGCCGCGCCTGCTCGGCAGCCTTGCCGCCTTCGCGGCGTTCCCATTGTATCTGGTGCTGCGCGGCGCACCGACCGCACTCGAAGCGGCGGCGCTGGCCTGGCTGATCGCACCGATTCTGGTGGCCTGGTTCCTGTCGCGCACCGGGCACTACGAGCGCGCGCATTTCCTGTCGTCGCTGGCGCTGACCGTGCTGGTGATCGGGGTCGCGGCTCTGACCGGCGGCATTCAATCCTTCGCCGTCGTCTGGCTGGTGGTGATTCCGATCGAAGCGGCGCTGTCGGCGTCGCGACGCGTCGTCACCTTCGCGGTGTCGCTGGCGCTCGGCGGCGCGCTGCTGCTGATCGCGCTCGGCGGATTCGGCATGCTGCCGCAGCCCGCAGCCGCCGAGACCTCGAATACGACATTGGCTGCTTTCGGGATCGGCTCTGCGGCGCTTTACGCCTCGGTCCTCGCCTATGGGGCGGCGTGGCTGGCGCGCACCAACGGCGCATTGCTGAACGTCGAGGAAGAGCGCTATCGGCTGCTCGCCCGCAACATGAGCGACGTCATCTCGCGCCACAATCGCAACGGTGCGGTGCGTTTCATTTCGCCGGCTGCGGAGAACCTGATTGGGGTTCCGATGGTGCAGCTCGCCGAGCACGGGCTGTTCGATCGCGTCCATGTTGCCGACCGTCCGGCGTATCTGAAGGCGATCTCGGATGCCGCCCGCGGTCGCGAGACCGGCAGCGTCGAATTCCGCATCCGCCGCGAAGTGGTTCGCGACGAGCGCGGTCGGCCGTCGGCCGCCGAATTCGTCTGGGTCGAGATGCGCTGCCGGCCGCTCGAACCCGGCGGCGCCACGACGCCCCCCGGCGAGACCGAAGTCGTCGCGGTGATGCGCGACATCACCGAACGCAAGCTGCACGAACAGGCGCTGGACGAAGCCCGGGCAGAAGCCGACCGCGCCGACGATGCCAAGAGCCGGTTCCTCGCGACCATGAGCCACGAGCTGCGCACGCCGCTGAATGCGATCATCGGTTTCTCCGACATGATCGTGCAAGAGGACGAACTGCGGCTCGGTGCCGAGCGGCGCAAGGAATACGCTCAGCTCATCAACGATTCCGGCCAGCATCTGTTGTCGGTGGTCAACGGCATTCTCGACATGTCGAAGATGGAGTCCGGCAATTTCGAGATCGTTCCGGAGCCGTTCGCGCCGCGCCCGGCACTGCTCAACTGCTGCAATCTGCTGGCGCTGAAGGCGCGCGACAGCGGCATCGATCTCGTCACCCGCGCGCCGGAGAATCTGCCCGACGTCGTCGGCGATCCGCGCGCGTTCAAGCAGATTTTGCTCAATCTGGTCTCCAACGCAGTCAAGTTCACCGAGCGCGGCGGCACCGTGACGGTGTCGGCCGCAGTCGAGAGCACGCGGCTGGTGCTTTGCGTCACCGACACCGGCGTAGGTATCGCGGAAGAGGACCTGAAGCGGCTGGGCGACCCGTTCTTCCAGGCCGGAAAGACTTATCAGCGCCGCCACGAGGGTACCGGCCTCGGGCTGTCGATCGTCAAGAGCCTGGTGCGGATGCACGGCGGCGAGATCGACGTACGCAGCCAGATCGATTGCGGCACCACCGTCACGGTGTCGCTACCGCTGGCGTTGCCGACAGCGAGCAACGTCACGACGTTGAACCCGGCGATGCCGGCGGACTCGCCGGCGCCGGACTACCAGGTGAAGAAGAGTGCCTAAGACGAGAAAGGACGATGCACCGCGGCGTCGCGGTGCGGCGGCAGCCGCTGCGGAGAGTGAGGAGCGTGGATTTGCGATGCGGCTGATGCTGTCTAGTCCGAAGGACTTCGTCGCGGCGATGTTCGCCTCGGCCGCGGTCGTGGCGATCGTTACCAATGCGATCTTCATGCAGGCCGGCCAGCATCCGTCGCCGATGTTCGGGAGCGCCGCGCCGTCCACTTCGATTTCGATCGTGACGCTGCCGCGACCGCGACCGCTCGACGCCGAGCCGCGCGCTGCGGATACCAAGGCGCTCGACCCGAAGCTGCTCGAACCGACCGTGACCGAGGTGAAGCCGTCCGAATCCCGGGCGGTGGACTCCAGGCCGGTCGAAGCCAGGCATGCGGAGCCGAAGCCGGTCGAGCTGCGCCCGGTCGAAACCAAAGCGGCCGAGACGCGTCGGCCGGAGCCGCGCCCGGTGCGTGGCCGTGCCGCCGAGGCGGAGGATCCGCTCGGCAATCTGGTGCGAGCCACCGCCCCGCACAGCGCCGCCTCGTCCGCCGGTGCCCCGCGCCCGCCGGCCGCGATTCCCAACTCGGGCCGCGACCCGGTCGGAGACATGATCACCTCGTCGCGCCGGATCGCCTCGGTGCAGCGCGCCCTGACCCAATACGGTTACGGCCAGCTCAAGCCGACCGGCACCGCAGGCTCCGACACCCAGGCCGCCATCGCCCGCTTTGAACGCTCCCGCAATCTGCCGGTCACCGGTCAGATCTCCGATCGCGTCGTGCGCGAGCTCGGGCTGATGATCGGGCATCCGATCGATTAGGGGCGGCGGCTTTTCGTTTGAAAACCGCTTTTTACTCGAAAGAGACCGCTGTCGCTCCAGACGGTGGCCAACCAGCGATCACTCTGTTCTCGCATCCTGGCTGCGATTTGCTCAGCCCCCAGAATCCTCTACAAGCCGCCCTATGAGACTGAAGAGTGCGATTTGGGTGTCGGCCTACTTGCGACGCTGCCAGACCGAGGGCGTGTTCGGCGCAGTGAGTAGGCGCGGGGCCGAGGACGCCGGGGCGGTGTTCGTCAAGGTCGTGACCTCGAACGGCCTGGCGATGTTGTACGTGCCGGCGCCGCAGACCGCTTACGAGGACGAGCGGCCATTCGATCGGGTGTTTGTGCCGATGTCGCCGACGCCGCAGCCTGAAGCCGACGTCGATGCACGTCTCGCCAAGGAAATCCGGTTCGATCCCGACGTCTGGATCGTCGAAACCGAAGACCGCGCGGGGCGGCATTTTCTCGATCTGGCAAAGTAAGCTGGAGCGGTTCATCGCCTCATTGAGGCGAATCCGGCCGTCCTCGAGGGACTGAGTCCTGATCCTCAAAGGATCCCGACGAAGCCGGGCGTCTCGAAGGATGAGGAAGCGCAGAGCCCCGCGGCGCGTGGCTCGAGACGGCGCTTTGCGCCGCCTCACCATCAGGTTGTGCCTGTGGTGAGGCTCCGGAAGCGCACGCATGACTTCATCGAGAAAAGAAGCGCCTAACCGCGTGTCGTGCCGATCCGCGGCGCTGCGGTCGCGCCGGGTTGTACGGCTGGGCGCGCCTGCGGCGTGGCGCTGCGGGCGCGTTGCCGTTCGTCGTCGTAGAGCGCTGCGCGATATTTGGCGCGGGTGGAGGCGACGGTGGCGCCGCGCCATGCCGCCAGCATGATCAGCGCGGCGCGTTCGCTCAAACGATCGTACAGCCGCGACAGCCGGTACACCCACTCGACCGACGAGCCCTTGGCAGGGTCGAGAAACATCAGCACTTGCTCGAACACTTGGCTCTTGATGCCGAGCGCCTTCAGGGCGCAGGCGAGCGCTTCGCCCCCTTCATCGCAAACGACGCGCTCGGCGGTTGCGGCGGTGAGCAGCAGCGCGTCGCCGAGCTCGGCGCTGAAGTTCTCGACGTCGGACACATAGGCCGCCATGTGCAGCACTTCGGCGGCGCGCATCGCCCGCGGCGGATGAATTCGTGCCGCCGGGCGCAGCGGCGTCTCGGCGAGATTGTGCAGGATCTGCGCGCGTTCGGGGCCGGTCGCGGAAAAGAACATCTCGGACAATTGCGCGGCGTCTTCCGGCTGCATCGACAGGCTGGCGGCGCGCTGTTCGGCCTCGGTCGGCGCGCGCGGCGACGGCCGGGCCGAGGAGCCGGTCTCGGCTGGCGGGATGGGGGCTGCCAGCGGTACGCGCTGATCGCGCGCGGGCGACAGCGACAGCCGCAGCGCGATCGCGCGCGGGGTGTGAGGATAGATCGACAGCCGGGCGCGCACCACCGCACGGGTCGCATCGTCGACCTCGTCGATCAACCGCGAGGTCAGTTCGACGAACTGCCGCTCTTCCTCGTCAGTGTGCGACGGACTTTGCACATACAGATCGGTCAGCACCCTGAGTAGCGTCGGGCGTATGTCGACGCCTTCGCGGCGCGACAACGACATCAGCCCATCGTATCCGGGAAAGGGAGTGAACGTGGTCATGGCGGCGCAAAATGGTACGAGTTACCGGCAGGTTAGCCCGGTCGCTTTAACAGCACGTTAAGCTCAACGGTTTGTTAAGCAGCCAGGAGACGCAAAGACGGGCGCCTGGTGCGCCCGTCCGGCGAACTCACGATTTCGGTTATCAGCCGTTGCTAATCGACGGTGCGGATCACGTTGGCGATCGGCTTGGCGGCGCTCGCGGTCGGCTGCGCCGGTGCGACCTGGACGTCGTATTCCGGCAGGGTCGTGACTTTATCCTTGGCGGTGATGAACACGATCCGGTAGCCGCCGGCCTTGAGCTGGGCGAGCAGTTCGGGCATCGCCTGCGCGGTCGACTTCTGGAAGTCGTGCATCAGCAGGATACCCTTGCCGGCCTTCTTCAGCTTCGCCATCACGCCGGCGACGAGCTGATCCGGCTTGTGAATCCGGAAGTCCTCGGAATCCACATCGATCGAGAAGGTCGCGACGTTTCGCTCGCCGAGATACGCCTTCAGCTCCGGCGTCTGCCGCAGTTGCGGGAATCGGAAGAACGGCGCGGTCGGCTGGCCGGCCGCCTGTGCCACCCCGCTGATGCCCTTCTCGATTTCGCTTCTGGCCTCGGCGAACGGCTTGCTGGCGAGATTGACGTGCGACCAGGTGTGCGACCCCACGGTGTGGCCTGCGGCGATTACTTGCTTGAGGATCGCCGGATGCCAGCTCGCGTGCTTGCCGACCGGGAAGAACACCGCCTTGACGCAATGCGCCGCGAGTGCTGCCAGCACCGCCGGGGTGTTGACCGGCCACGGACCGTCGTCGAAGGTCAGCGCCACTTCGCCGGGCTGCAGGAAGTCGTAATCGCGATATTGCGACATGCCGAGCCCCGGACCGCCCGAGGTATCGATCTCGACCGTGCGGGAGATGCCGAGCGCATTCGGATTGCTGCAGGTCTGACGCACCGGTGCGGCAGCGGGGGCCGGCAGCGCTGCGGGCTTGGCGTTGATCGCGGGATCGACCGTGGCGCGCGCCGGCTGAATGCTCGGCGCCGGGGTGGCACTCGGGGGCGCGCCGCCCGGAGTCGGCCAGCGTGCCGCGATCGCACCGGTCGTGATCTCTTCAGAAACAGCAGGAGCGCGGGCAGTGTCGGTGGTAGCGGAGGGCAGGGTGAACCAGGCGCGGCCGGCACCGAGCCCGACCAGAACCGCCAGCGTGCTACAGCCGGCCGCCAGCACCGCAAATTTACGCATCGTCAACTCCTACACCTACACGCCGCTTGCCCGACGAACTTGGTCGCAAATTGGTTAAGCGGCGGTGTGCAATTCGAGTTATCGACGCGGTTTCGTCGAGTTCCGTTGCGAGTGAGTTGCGCGTGATCTCTTCGCCTTGCCACGGGCGGTGCGGGCGGCCGGCTTACTTCGTACCGCGGACCGCTCGGCGGTCTCGGTCGGCTGAGCCTGCGCGAACGACTGGCGCAGACTGTCGAGACGGGCACCGATTTCGCCGACCTGCTCGGACAGCTTCCTGGTTTCGTTCCGCTGCTCGGCGACCAGCCTCTCGATCTGTGCGAGCTGATCCTGCAAAGACTGCAATTGGTCGATCGATTGCTGCTGCGTCAGCTCCAGTCCCTTTGTCCGCTCCATGATCTGCTCAGAGGTCTGCGCGACGCGGGCCTGCACCTGGCGGCCGCTGGCGACGCGCTCCTGTTCGGGGGTGGTACCGGTCGCGATTCGCCACAAGAAGATCGTGCCGATCCCGGCGATGATCAGCAGCAACGCAGCGGCCGTGATCGCGATCGGCTGGGCGCCGAGGGCGGGCAGGTGGGAGGGACGCAGATCGAGCGGCGGAATCTCGCGCATGGAGGTCAAAAGCCTCACGTCGACGTCGTGTTCCCCGTCCCCGGCCGCAACGCTATCATCGCTCCCGTCGCGGCTGCAACCACGGTCTCTCCGCCATTAACAGTGCATTAACCATAACGGCTCCTTAATGCGGCGCGGTGATCGGGTCGGGGAAAGGACGCGGAGAGACCGGTATGGGCACCATCATTGAATTTCCGGCGGATGCGACGTCGCGGCGGCCGGGGCCGCCCTTGGCCGCGTCGGCCGATCATTCCGCCACCGTGACGATCCTGCCCGTGATCCGCATCGAACGCCATGTCGAAGCCGGCAGTGACGGCGGCCCTAAACAGGGCGCCGCGCCCGGCCGGCGCCGTCGCGCCCGCTCCTGACGCCGGGTCCGTTGTCCATGTCCGCGGTCGGCCATCCGGTCCTGATCCGGGGCGGGGCCGCCCGGGCGAGACTGCTGTTTTCCGTTCTGGCCACGCTCCTGCTCGGCGGCTGCGCCGGCGGCGACTTCGGGCGCACCCGTCGCGACTTCGTCACCGACGACATGCATCGCTGGATCGGCGCGGAGGCGACCGGCAGCATCGGCCTGAAGGCGTCGGCGTTCCAGCTCACCGACCAAGAGCGCAACATGCGCGACATGGCCTATCCGCTGATCGAGCCACCGCATGCTCGCCCCGCCTGGAAGAGCGTGTTCGGCGATTATCAGCCGATCGCCGCGCCGTGGCGGCAGCAGCCGCCGTTCGACCGCAGCGCTTACGGCAAGCTGCTGATCGACGAGCCGCACCGCTCGCATTCCTCGCGCTATGCGCAACTGATCGAAGACGTGCGCAATGATCTGACCCGGTTCGAGCCGTTCCAGTTCACCGCAGCGCGGGTGCTCGAACTCGACCAGAAGCGCAATGCCAGCCTGAAATACGTCGCCGACCTGTCGCCGCGCGAGCGCGAGGACGCGGTGGCGCGGATGGAGGAGAATGCGCTGATCGTACAGTGGGTGCAGCAGTGCCTGCGCCGCCGCGCATCGTCGTATCGCTGGGCGCTGGAGCGGCTGGTGATCATGGCGCCGGACGGCATCGCCGCCGACGCCGACCGCCTGATCGCCGAACTCGAAGTGCAGGCCGCCAATCTCGGCCTGGTCGCCAAGCCGGCCGCGCCGCAAAGTGGCGCGGTGGTACGGAAGGGGTAGAGCCGTCGCGACTTTCCCGGGGCGTGTCAGCTCGATTTCGCGGCGGCGTCCGTTTGCGACTTGCAGGTCGCGGCTTTGAGCGCGGCGCGGGCCTGCGGCATCAGGCCCGGTTCCGAGGCCAGCGCCTTCATCACGATCAGCCCGGTCACGCTCGGGGAATCGATGATCAGCCGGTCCGCCGAGGTGACGTCTTCGTCTTCGGGCAGTTCGGCGTGCTGCTCGGCCGTCATCAGATCGAGCTCGATCACCTTGCGGCCGGCGGAGCGATCGTTGATCGCGTAATACGCGACCTGATTGCGGGTGTAGAACGACACCGCGGTGTAGGCTTGGCTCACCGGCACCGCCAGCTTGATCGGGCCCTTCGACAGATCGTAGCGGCACACCGCCATCGCGAACGCCGGATCGAGCAGCGGCAGCGGCGCACTGTCCGGCGTGATGTCTGCCAGTTGCGTCACCTCGTTGACCTGGGTCAGCGGGGCCAGCCGGGCATAGGCGTCCTGGCCGGCGATCCGCGGCAGCACCAGGATGGTGACGAGATGCACGATGCCGCCGAGAACCAGACCGGCGATGATGGCGATGGCGAAGCGGATCATGGGCAGCCGACGGTAGTGACCGCCGGCATCGGCGCGTCGCGTTGAGTCCGGGTGGCGATGCCGACCGGCGTATCGTACAGCCGCAGCATCAGCCAGTAGCGGTCGACGCCGCCGGTCGGCAGCCAGTTGCCGGCGCGGGCCCGCGCGGCGATCCGGATGCTGAACTTACCCTCGGCGTCGCGGATGATCTCCTGGCTGGTGAAGCCGTAGCGCTCCAGCGTATTGGCGACCAGATTGCCGCGCGGATCGTACAGCGTCAGCGTCCAGAACCGCGCCGCCGGCGTCACGCCGCTGACTTCGACGTCGCAGCGGCCGTCGAGCGGGCGCTTGTTGTCATCGGCGGTGGCGAGGAACGAGATGCCGTCACCGGCGCCGACCGGCAGCGCGCCGCTGCGCACGATCGCGGCGCGGGCGTAGGGATCGACTTCGGAGGTGCCGACACGGGGGCGCGCGGTCCAGGCGCCGATCGACAGCGTGCCGAAGTCGGTTCCGATGGTGGCGGTGGTCCAGGTCGCGCCGATGCCGACGCCGGCGGCGATCAGCAGGGTCAGAAGGGTGAGGACGATCAGGCGCACGTCGCAGCCATCCTCGATGTCGTCGCAGATTGCATCGTCGCGCTCAGTTCTTCTGCGCCGCCGGGATCGGTGCGGAGCCCGACGCCGCGGCCAGACTGTCGGGGAACGCGGCGGCGCCGGACGAGACCTTGCGGCCGATCGCCTGGCCAGGCGTCGCGGCGGGTGCCGCATCGAGTGCGCGGGTGGCTTCGTCCAGCATCTTTTCGACCCGCACCAGCACCTCCGCGCCACGCCGGGTGAGTACCGGCGGCGCCGATTTGAGGTCGGCGGTCTCCCCGCCGGGGGCTCTGGCGCCGGGCCCAGCCGGCAGTTTCTCGCCCATGCCGACGCCGGCGAGTTCCTTGACCTCGACGCCCTGATGCGCCGCGACCATGATGTCGTGCCAAGTCTGCGCCGGCAGCGAGCCACCGGTCATCCGGTTGGTCGGCGAATAGTCGTCGTTGCCGTACCACACTGCGCAACTGAAGTTGCCGGTATAGCCAACGAACCAGGCGTCGCGATACGCGTTGGTGGTTCCGGTCTTGCCGGCGGCCGGAATGCCGTCGAGGCGGGCGCGGCGGGCGGTTCCCTCGGTAACGACATGACTCATCATGCCCGCCATGTCGGCGGCGATATTGGCCGGAATCGCGCGATTAGGCTGCGGGCCGTCGCGGTCCCAGCGCCACACCAGATCGCCGGCGCCGGTGCGGACTTCCAACACCGCATGCGGCGTCACCGCCATGCCCTTATTGGGAAAGGTGGCATAGGCGACTGCGTGTTCGACCACGGTGACTTCGGTCGAGCCGATCGGCAGCGACGGCGTGTCGAGCAGCGGAGCCTTGATGCCGAACCGGCGCGCGACCTCGACGATCTTCGCGCGGCCTTTCTTGGCCGAGTCCCATTGGTTCTTCGGATTGCCGCCGATCGCGATCGACAGCTTCACCGGCACGACGTTGATCGAGCGGGTGATCGCCTGGGTCAGCGTCACCGAGCCGGAATAGGAGTGGCCGTAGTTCTGCGGACACCAATTGCCGAGGCAAACCGGTCCGTCGACCACAATCGAGTTCGGCTTGAAGCCGTTGAGCAGCGCCGCGGTGTAGACGTAAGGCTTGAACGACGAGCCGGGCTGGCGATAGGCGTCGACCGCGCGATTGAACTGGCTAAAGCCGTAATCGCGGCCGCCGACCATGGCGCGGACGCCGCCGTCGAGATCCGACACCACGGTCGCTGCTTGCGTCGCGTGATAATCGCGGCCGAATTGGCGGAGCTGGTTCTCGATCGCCCCCTCGGCGGCGCGCTGCACATTCATGTCGATCGCGGTGCGGACCACGAACACGCGTTCGGTGTAGGACTTCGGGAAGGTGTCGACGATTTTGCGGACTTCGTCGAACGCCCAGTCGAGATAGTAGTTCGGCGAATTCTCGTCGCGGCGGTCGACCACTGAGGCCGGATTGCGGCGGGCGCCGAACACCTGACCCTCAGTCATGAAGCCGGCGTCCACCATGTTGTCGAGCACCTGGTTAGCGCGGGCGCGCGCCGCCGGCAGGTTGATGTGCGGGGCGTATTTGGTCGGCGCCTTGAACAGGCCGGCAAGCATCGCGGCCTCGGCGAGATTCACGTCGCGCACCGACTTGTTGAAGTAGAAATGCGCCGCTCCGTCGGCGCCGAAGGTGCCGCCGCCCATGTAGGCCCGATCGAGATACAGCTTCAGGATCTCGTTCTTGGTGAGCCGGGTTTCCAGCCAGATCGCCAGGAACGCTTCGTTGATCTTGCGTTCGAGCGTGCGCTCGTTGGACAGGAACAGGTTCTTGGCGAGCTGCTGGCTGATCGACGAGCCGCCCTGACGCACCCCGCCGGCCTGGGCATTGGTCACCAGCGCGCGCATCGTGCCGGCAACGTCGATGCCGAAATGATCGTAGAACCGCCGGTCCTCGGTCGCGAGCGTGGCCTTGATCAAATTGTCCGGGAAGTCCTCGAGCGGGATCGCGTCGTTGTGCTTGATGCCGCGACTGCCGATCGGATTGCCGTAACGATCGAGGAAAGTGACGGCGAGATCGGACTTCTTCAGCCAGTCCTCGTCGGCCGTCTCGTGAAACGCCGGCTGGGCCAGCGCCAACAGTGCCACCAGCCCGAGCAGACCGATCGAGGCCGACTCCGACAGCGGCTCGATGAACACCCAGCGCTTCCAGCCGCCGACATAGAAGCGGTCCATATAGGTCGAGAACCGCTCCCACAGCTCGCGGATACCCACCGCCGAGGAGAACAGCGTCGAGTCGAGCCGGGCGTCCAGATCCAGAAACCAATTCCGGACCCGCTGCTTCCAATTGTCTGGCAGAATCTTCGGCACCGGGCTCGACCAATCACATCAGAACGCCGCATTGGCGCTGTTCGTCTGGCGCAATGTTGCGGCGATCACAAGGCGAGGCGACAGGGTTCGGAAACTGATTCCTTGTAGCCGAGCATGCCCGATAAACCAATGGCGGTGCAGGGGATTCTTCGTCGGATTGACGGCGGTTCGTGCGATTCCGGGGCTGCCATGCCGGCTAAGCGCTTGCGCCGCCGGGCAAACTCCCCCTAGAACGGCGGCCTCACCACCGCAAAGCAGCATCCAAGGCATGACCGCGCGCCCCAAGAAGCCGTCCGCGCAAGACGGTTTCTTCTGGAAGACCAAGACGTTGGAACGGCTCTCCCCGACCGAATGGGAGAGCCTGTGCGACGGCTGTGCGCGCTGCTGCCTGGAAAAGCTCGAGGACGAAGACACCGGGCGGATCTATTTCACCGAGGTCGGCTGCCGGCTGCTCGATGCGGGCGCCTGCGCCTGCCGGGACTATCCGAACCGGTCGGACCAGGTGCCGGACTGCGTGCGGCTCACCCCGAAAGAGGTCCGCGAGCTGACCTGGCTGCCGCCGAGCTGCGCCTACAAGCTCGTAGCCGAGGGGCGCGACCTGTATTGGTGGCATCCGCTGATCTCCGGAGATCCGAACACCGTGCACGAGGCCGGGGTGTCGGTGCGGGGACGGGTGGAGCGGACCGAGACCGAAATCCCGGTCGAGGAACTGGAAGATCACATCGTGTCGTGGCCGGCGCTGTTACCGAAGCGCGCCAAGCTTAAACAGCGGCCGAGGTAGCTTCGCTTATCTTGCCGCCGGCGGCGCCCGCCGCCGTCTTTTGAAGGACTTGCATGACCGCGCTGATCATCATTGCCGTCGCCGGCCTGTGGGCCGGCGTTCAGAACACGCTCGCCGGTGGCGGCTCGTTCGTGACACTGCCGGCGCTGTTGTTCGCCGGGATGTCGCCGCTGGCCGCGAACATCACCTCCACGGTCGCGCTGTTTCCGGGGCAACTCGCATCGGGCTACGCCGGCCGCGGCATGGTGCGTGGTGTCGGCGAGGTCAGCTTCCGGGCGCTGGTGCTCACCAGCCTTGCTGGTGGCGCGGCCGGCGCGCTGCTGCTGCTGATCACGCCGCCGACCGTGTTCGCCAAGATGATCCCGTGGCTGGTGCTGTTCGCCACGGCGATGTTCGCCTGGGGCAGCTTCGGCCGCAAGCCGAGCGCGCAGGCGAGGCACGTCGGCGCGCCGGTGCTGATCGGAATTCAATTTCTGATCTCGATCTACGGCGGCTATTTCGGCGGTGGCATCGGCTTTCTGATGATGGCGGCACTGTCGATCGCCGGCATGGCCGCGCGCAACGCCGGCGCCACCAAGAATGCGCTGGCGGCGGCGATGAACGCCTCCGCGGTGGCGATGTTCGCGCTCTCGCCCGAGGTGAGATGGCTGGAGGCACTGGTGCTCGCGGTGTCGTCGACGGTCGGTTACTTGCTCGGCGTCTGGGTGCTTCGCCGGGTCAACGAGACCTGGCTGCGGATCGGCGTCGTCGCCCTCGGCATCGCGCTGACGATCGGGCTGTTCTGGCGCCAAGCGTAGCGGATCAATGTCGGTTCGGCCGATCCCGAACCGACACCAAACTTCATTTCTGACTCATCGGTGAGGCACGGAGCTTGTTCGCGCTTGCGAACGAGTCCGTCGCGCGTGCCGAAACACGTGTCAACTTATTCGTTGCCAAGGCAACTGATATGTGAGAATGGTTCTGAACAAGAGCGACCCAGTCGCCGGTTCGGGGAGGAGCCATGCTCGGCAGCACAGCGGCCGGCTGTCGCGGAGACGTGTCCGCGATCATGCGCAAGCAGGATGCACGGCGTGGAGCGCCGCGCGGCGGTTCAGGTGGTTTCGCCGGTGACCGCGCCGAGATTGTTGTGCAGCCGGCGCAACAGATCGATCAGTATTTCCTGCTCGTCCGCACTCAGGCACGACATCAGCTTCCGTTCGCGCTCCAGCGCAGCGACGATCACCTTGTCATGGGTGGCGCGACCTTTGCCGGTAAGCGAGATCGAATGCGTGCGGGCGTCGTTCGGATCGACGCGGATGGTGATCAGCCCGCGCGACTGCATGTCGGACAGCGTGCGGCTGACTGGTCCTTTGTTGAAGCCGATCACCTGACAGATCCGCGCCGCCGAAATGCCCGGCTCGATCGCCAGCAGCGACATGATCCGCCATTCCGTGACGTTGACGCCGAAATTGCCCTGATAGAACGCCGTGGCACTGTTCGACAGCTTGTTGGCGATGAAGGTGATGAACGCCGGAACGTAGCGCTCCAGATCGAGCGTGAGGCCTTCCGGCCTCGGCGCGGCCGCGGCAGATCGCCGGGATTTTGGCGGACGGGATGCACCAGTCATGGGGATGTCGGCTGCGAATGCATGCGCCGACATAAGGACATGCCACGGCATTTCACAAGTGGCGATTGAGGAGGACAACATGACCACGGCTCCCTCATCGGTGCCGGTTACCACGCCGTCCCACGACGGCGTCGGTGTTCCGCATCTCGGTATCGATCCGTTCGCGCTGGACTACTTCGCCGATCCCTATCCGGAGCAGGAGACGCTGCGCGAGGCGGGGCCGGTGGTCTATCTCGACAAGTGGAATGTCTATGGCGTCGCGCGTTACGCCGAGGTCTATGCGGTGCTCAACGATCCGCTCACCTTCTGCTCCAGCCGCGGCGTCGGCCTGAGCGATTTCAAGAAGGAGAAGCCGTGGCGGCCGCCGAGCCTGATCCTCGAGGCCGATCCGCCAGCGCATACTCGCACCCGCGCGGTGCTGAGCAAGGTGCTGTCGCCGGCGACGATGAAGCGGCTGCGCGACGGCTTCGCGGCGGCGGCGGACGCCAAGGTCGATGAGCTGCTGGCGCGCGGCGGCAGCGTCGATGCGATCGCCGATCTTGCCGAAGCCTATCCGCTGTCGGTGTTTCCCGATGCGATGGGCTTGAAGCAGGAGGGGCGCGAGAATCTGCTGCCTTATGCGGGTCTTGTGTTCAACGCGTTCGGGCCGCCGAACGAACTGCGGCAGAACGCCATCGAACGCTCGGCGCCGCATCAGGCCTATGTGGCCGAGCAGTGCCAGCGGCCGAACCTCGCGCCTGGCGGGTTCGGCGCCTGTATTCACGCCTTCAGCGACACCGGCGAGATCACGCCCGAGGAGGCACCGCTGCTGGTGCGGTCGCTGCTCTCGGCGGGCCTCGACACCACCGTCAACGGCATCGCGGCGGCGGTGTATTGCCTGGCGCGTTTTCCGGACGAGTTCGCGCGGCTGCGCGCCGATCCGTCGCTGGCCCGCAACGCCTTCGAAGAAGCAGTGCGGTTCGAGAGCCCGGTGCAGACCTTCTTCCGCACCACCACGCGCGAGGTCGAACTTGCAGGCGCCACGATCGGCGAGGGGGAGAAGGTGCTGATGTTCCTCGGCTCCGCCAATCGCGATCCGCGGCGCTGGGACGATCCGGACCGCTACGACATCACCCGCAAGACCTCGGGCCAAGTCGGCTTTGGTTCGGGCGTGCACATGTGCGTCGGTCAGCTCGTCGCCCGGCTGGAGGGGGAGGTGGTGCTCGCCGCGCTGGCTCGGAAGGTGGCGGCGATCGAGATCGCCGGGCCTTTGAAGCGCCGCTTCAACAACACGCTGCGCGGGCTGGAAAGCCTGCCGATCCAACTGACGCCTGCCTGAGGTCGTATGATGCCGAGTATCACGTTCATTCTTCCCGATGGCGAACGCCGCACCACCGAGGCTGCGGTCGGCGACACTGCGATGTATGCCGCGCTCAGCCTCGGGCTCGACGGGGTTGTCGCCGAATGCGGCGGCAATGCCGTGTGCGCGACCTGTCACGTCTATGTCGAGCACGGACTCGAGAAGCTGCCTGCAGTCGCCGGCGATGAGGACGATCTGCTCGATGGCACTGCCGCCGAGCGGCTGCCGAACAGCCGGCTGTCGTGCCAGATCAAGCTGTCGTCCGATCTCGACGGCCTGATCTTGCGGATTCCGGATCGTCAGGTCTGAGCAGCGCTACCGTAGGGGGCAACGACCCGCTGCGGCCCACTCAACAAACAATCAAAACACCGAGGGAGAAACGAAATGAGATCAACCAAGGGCCTGCTCGGCCTCGCGGCCGCGTGCCTGTTGTGTGGCACTGCCAACGCCGAGATCTCCGGAAACGTCGTGCGCGTCGGCGTGCTCAACGACATTTCCGGCATTTTCCAGGATACCAACGGCATGGGCTCGGTCGAGGCGGCTCGGATGGCGGCCGAAGACTTCGCTGGCGGCGGCAAGAACATCAAGGTCGAGATCGTCTATGCCGATCACCAGAATAAGGCCGACGTCGGCAACGCCATCGCCCGCCGCTGGCTCGACAACGAGGGCGTCGACGCGATCGTCGACGTGCCGAATTCGGCGGTCGGGCTGTCGATCAACACGCTGCTGCGCGGCACCAAGATGACGTTCCTGGCGTCGTCGACGGCGAGCTCCGATCTCACCGGCAAGGCCTGCTCGCCCAACACCATCCAGTGGGTCAACGACACCTGGGCGACCGGCAACACCACCGCCGCGGCGATGATGCAGCGTGGCGGCAAGGACTGGTACTTCATTACGGTGGATTACGCGCTCGGCAAGGGCATCGAAGCCGAAGCCGCCAAGTACATCGAGGCGCATGGCGGCAAGGTGCTCGGCTCCGCCAAGCATCCGCTCGGCACGTCGGACTTCGCCTCGTTCCTGCTGCAGGCGCAATCTTCGAAGGCCGGCGTGATCGGCCTCGCCAATGCCGGCGGCGACACCATCAACAGCGTCAAGCAGGCGGCGGAATTCGGCATTCAGCAGAGCGGGCAGAAGCTGGTTGCTTTCCTGCTGTTCATCAACGACATCCACGGCATGGGCCTGAAGGTGGCGCAGGGCCTGCAGCTGATGGAAGCGTTCTATTGGGACATGAACGACGACACCCGGGCCTTCGCCAAGCGGTTCGCGCAGCGGCCCGGCATGAACGGCAAGATGCCGAGCGGCAACCAGGCCGGCGTCTATGCCTCGACCTTGGCCTATCTCAACGCCGTCGCGGCCACCGGAAGCGACGATGCCAAGGACGTCGTCCCGCAGATGAAAAAGTTCAGCGGCAAGGACAGACTGTTCGGCGACGTCACCATCCGCCAGGACGGCCGCGTCGTGCATCCGATGTATCTGTTCGAGGTGAAGAAGCCGGAGGAGTCGAAATATCCTTACGACTACTATCGCCTGGTTTCGACCATCGCCGCCGACAAGGCGTTCCGTCCGATCGCGGAAGGCGGGTGTGAGCTGGTGAAGTAGTTAGAAGCCGTTGTCTCTCAACGCCGTCATGGCCGGGCTCGTCCCGGCCATCCACGTCTCGCCACGACGCTATGCCGAAGTTCGTGGATGCCCGGCACAAGGCCGGGCATGACGCGGGAAATTTGAGTCGAGCCTAACCCAACCCTAAGCCGTCATCCCCGCGAAAGCGGGGATCCAGTATTCCAGAGCGATTGTCTTGCTCGCCGAGCTAGAGCGGTTCATCGTTTGATTGAACGATCCGACCTTTCCGAAGGCACTGAGTCCTCATCCTGAGGAGCCAGGCGAAGCCGGGCGTCTCGAAGGATGGGGCAACGCATTCCCTGCGTCACATGGTTCGAGACGGCGCTACGCGCCTCCTCACCATGAGGTTGTGCGTGCAGCAGGCGGCGTGGATCAGCACCAGAACTGCTCTAAACAGGCGGCGCTCTGCGATACTGGGTCGCCCGGACGAGCCGGGCGATGACGCTTGGGGGCGGGGATGAGTTGAGGCTCTAACGAGGCTCGGCCCGCTTCGGGCCGATCTGCCAATACACGACTGCCACCGCAACGGGCAGTGCGAGCGCGATCCAGGAGATCCAATCCCACAGCCCGTCGCCGAGCAACGCTGTCGTCAGCCCGAGGGCGGTGATGACGCCGATCGCGAGCGGGGCGGCGAAGATCTGCGCGGTGGTGTGCGAGGCTCTGCGGGGTATGGTCATGCCGGCCTCGCTTCAGATGGCGCCGCGGTGCGGCTGCGGACGCTGCCGCCGAAGCGCTGTTTAGCGACCCAGAGATAAAGTCCGGTGATCAGCACGACGATGCAGACGAGGTCGAGCAGCGCCCAGACGATCTTCAGCGGCAGGCCGCCATAGTCGCCGAAATGCAGCGGCCGCGACATCTGCAGCGTTTGCAGGTACCACGGCATCTGCGGCACCAGAACCGGCACGCTCTGGTCGACGTCGACCAGCGTCGGCGTGTTCAGCAGTGCCGTCAGAGCGGTGTTTCCCTTCATCCACACCACCAGATGCCGCGGGCTGCCGAAGTTTTCCGCGGTCGGCATCGTGATCGAGGTCAGCCGGCCGTCAGGGAGCGCGGCGCGGACCCGGGCGATGGCTTGATCGAGCGACGACGGCTGCGCAACCGGCGCGCCGCGATGCGCGGCCAGCAAAGGCGGCAGCTCCTGGCTGCGCCAGTAATCGTACATCGGCATCGCCAGCGTATTGATCACACCGGTGGCGCCGACGACGAACAGCCAGACAGTGGTGACAATGCCGAACAGATTGTGCAGGTCGAGCCATTTCAGCCGCCGCGACCGCTGACGGACGGTGCCGAATTCGACCCGCCGCATGAACGGCGCATAGACCACGACGCCGGAGACGATCGAGGCCACCAGCAACAGGCCCATCGCGCCGAG
Source organism: Rhodopseudomonas sp. WA056 (assembly GCF_010906995.1). NCBI lineage: Bacteria > Pseudomonadati > Pseudomonadota > Alphaproteobacteria > Hyphomicrobiales > Nitrobacteraceae > Rhodopseudomonas > Rhodopseudomonas sp. WA056. Next base: position 25,889 of record NZ_QPFS01000018.1, read on the forward strand.
GAACAGTTCGCCGGGCAGGTCCAGCAACAGGTTCTTGTGCAGCAGCAGGATAATGTCCATCACGCCGCGCTGCGGCTTCTCTTCGCCGAGCACCGCCTTGGTGTGGGCATCCATCACCAGGCGATAGAATTGCCCGCGCATCGGTTTCGTCGTCGGCGACATCGTGACGACGACCACGCCCGGCTGTTCGTCGCGCCAGTTGACGAACAGCACATGACTGCCAGGGCGGGAGTCCTGAGCCGCGCGAACAATGTCGTCGACCGGCGCGGCCGGCTCCGCGTGCATCAGTTTCGGCGGGACGAAGTGCTCGTCGGTCAGTTCGCCGATCTCCTCATGGAAGATCAGTGGCAGGCCGGTGATAGCCAGCAGCAGCATGAACAACATGCTGATCAGCGAGGTCCAGGTGTGGACCTTGCTCCAGATCCTGAGGACGCGCGTTCCGGTCACCAGCGATAGCTCGCGGTCGCGGTGATCACCCGCGGGGTGATGTACTGGCAGCCGCCGGTCACGGTGCACTGCGCGTGGTCGTCGTTGCCGATGTTCTTGACGTTGAGCGCCAGGTTGATGCCCTTCGGCTGGCGATAGTGCAGCCCGGCGTCGAACACGGTGTAAGCATCGTTGGTCAGCGTGTTGAGGATGTCCATGTAGGACTCGCCGACATAGCGGAAGCCGGCGCCGAAGCCCCAGCCGGCGAGCGGTCCGCTCTGCAGGGTGTAGTCGACGAAGGCCGACGCCATGTGGCGAGGGATCAGCACCGGCACCTTGCCGATGTCGCCATTGTTGCTCTCGGTGTTTTTCAGGTTCTGCAGCGTATAGGTCGCCAGCAGGTTCAGTCCGGGCAGCGGCTTGGCAAGCAGTTCGAGTTCGAACCCGCGCGACTTCACCTGGCCAGTCTGGATGCTGTAGTTGAGGTGCAGCGGGTCGGCGGTCAGCACGTTGTCCTGGGTGAGGTCGAACACCGCCGCGGTGAACAGAAGATCCCGGTTCGGCTGGAACTTGACGCCGCCTTCGTACTGCTTGCCCTTGGTCGGCTTGAAGGCGTTGGAGCTGAAATCGATGCCGGCGGTCGGCAGGAACGATTCGGAATAGCTGACATAGGGCGCGAGGCCGTTGTCGAACACGTAGGTCAGGCCGGCACGCTTGGTGAAAGCTGTGTCGTCGTTCGGCTGCGGCACGCCATTGAGGCGATTGAGGGTGGTCTGCTGCGCGGCGTCGTAGCGACCGCCGAGCGTCAGGATCCAGTTCTGCAGCTTGATTTGGTCCTGCAAATAGATGCCGGCCTGGTTTAGATTCTGCTTGTAGCTCTGCAGCATCGTCGTCGGAATCGCGATCTGTTGACCATAGACCGGATTGAGCCGGCTCAGCGACGGCGCGGTGCCGCCGAACTGTTCGCCGCCGAGCTCGAACGCCTGATAGTCAGTGCCAATCAGCACCGTATGCTGCAGCGGGCCGGTCGATGCCTTGGCAATGACGTGGTTGTCGATGTTGAAGCTGTCGCTGGTTTCCAGCACCTTGCGCGAGACCCGCGGGAACACCGTCTGGGTGTCGAGCGGGGTACCGGCGAAGGTGATGTAGCGATATTCCAGGTCGACATGGCCGTAGCGCGCCCGCGAGCGCACGATCAGATCGTTGCTGAAGCGGTGCTCGAACTGGTAGCCGATCCGATACTGGGTCTGGTCGAAAGTGTTGTACGAGGGATCGCCAAGAAACAGCGGCAGCGCCTTGACGTCGACGACCTTGCCGCCGCGCAACGTACCGACCGACACCGGAAACGCGTTGCCGAACACGTCGTGCTGGAAGTCGCTGAGAATCGTCAGCGTGGTGTCGTTGGTCGGCCGCCAGGTCACCGCCGGCGCAATATAGACGCGGTCGTCCTTGATCTTGTCGGAGAATTTGGCGATCTGCGCGTCGGAATCCCGCAGCACGCCGGTGAGGCGATAGAGCAGGGTCTTGTCCTTGTCGATCGGGCCGCCGACATCGAACGCGCCCTGCAGCCGGTCGGCGGTGCCGACCAGGCCGACCACTTCGCCGAACGCCTGATCGGTCGGGCGCTTGCTGATCAGGTCGATCAGACCGCCCGGCGGGCTTTGGCCGTACATGACGGAGCTTGGGCCCTTGACGACATCGATCCGCTGCACGCCGTAAGGCTCGTTGCGGAACACCGAAAAATACGCCGAGCCGTTGGCGGTGTCGCGCAGGCCGTCACGGAAATTGGAGAAGCCGTTGGTCTCGAAGCCGCGGATACGGGCCTGATCATAGCGCGGATCGGCGCCGCCGGTCTGCACGGCCACGCCGGCTGTGTATTGCAGCGCCTGCGCGATGGTGTCGACGCCGCGGGCATCGAGATTGTCGCGGCTGACCACGGAGACCGACTGCGGCGTCTCGATCAGCTTGGTGTCGGTCTTGGTGCCGCTGGCGCTGACGCTCGGCACGAAGCCGGGCACCGGATCGGTGCCGCGTTCGAAGACGATGCGCTGCGCCTGCACCGGCAGCGGCGCTTGTACGACGCGCTGCGCGGAGCGGCGTGAGCGGCCCGCCGCAGAGCGGTTCCGGTCGCGTGCGGGCTGGGCCTGACGCCGGCTCGCCTCGGGCGCGGCGACTTCGACGGCGGGCAGCTCGGTCGCTTGCGGTTTTGAGGCTTGCGCGGCGACCTGCGCCGAAGGCCATCCCAGTGGAGCGATCAGCGCGCTGGTCAGCCACAACGCGTTGACCACGGATCTTTTGCCGGCATTCTCGCCAGCGTTGACGAACTTCATCACTCACCCCCCAGGTCGAGCGCGGGGAGTAATCGAATGCCGCTACGTGTAGCAACGCTTTTGCGAAAGCTTAGCGCGAAGTCAGTTTGGAATCGGTCGAAGATCGACGAGGCGGCCGCGCCACCGCAGTCGGGAGGGCACAGCATCACCTTGATTTCATTGAGTTGATCGGCGCGCTGCCATCGCCAAGCGATGGTGTCGCCGTTCTTTGAATCGTTCAAAATTTGGGCTCATCCGATCGAACAGCGGTGATCGGCGGCTCGGGATCAGGCTGGCGCAAGAGAGCGCGGCGCCGACGGCGGCACGGCGCATTCGTCCGGGCATCTCTCCTGTGTCATGTCCGCAGTCGGTGACGGCCAGACGGTCGAGGAGACCCAGCCGGACGAACGCGCTCGGGACGATGATCAATATCGCCGTCCTCTCCTGGTGTAGGCTCTGACGTTGCTTGCACCACTCGACGGTCGCCGGCGCGGCGTCGATCAGCTCCGAGAAGCGGTTACTTTACAGTGCGATTGGCCGGTGCTAGCCTTCAACCTAAAGTCGTATTTGACTGCTTGATTGATAGTTAGATGGGCGGCGCAAACGTGATGCGTCGTATCGGGAATTGAACTGACAGGTCGTCCAGCCGTTTGCGAGGGCAAGGGTATGACCGATTCTCCCGTGGGACGTGTTCCGACCGAGATTGTCGCTCCGAAACTCGAGGACGGCATTGCGCTTTGCCTGTCCGGCGGCGGCTACCGCGCGATGGTGTTTCATGTCGGGGTACTGTGGCGGCTGCACGAAACCGGCATCCTGAAAACGGTCAGACGTATCTCCAGCGTATCGGGCGGTTCGATTGCCGCCGGCCTGCTGGCATTGAAATGGCCGACATTGAGTTTCGCGGCGGGGAGCAGCACGACGGAGTTCGTGCGCGAGGTGGTGGCGCCGCTGCGCGCCTTCGCGGGCGAGACCATCGATGCCGGATCGATCCTGTGGGGCATTGCGTTGCCGGGCGTATCGATCGGCGACGAGATCGCCAAGGCTTATGATCGCGGGCTGTTTCAAGGCGCCACGCTGCAGGATCTGCCGGACGAGCCGCGCTTCGTCATCAATGCCACCAATGTACAGTCGGGCGTGCTGTGGCGGTTCTCGAAGCGCTATATGCGCGACTACCGAGTGGGCGAGGTGCTGAATCCGACAGTGACGTTGGCGCAGGCGGTGACGGCGTCGTCGGCATTTCCGCCGGTGCTGTCGCCGTTCCAGCTACGGCTCGACCCGACCAAATTCACGCCGAATTCCGGCGACGATCTACAGCGCGAGCCGTTCACCAGCCGGGTGTTTCTCACTGATGGCGGCGTGTACGACAATCTCGGACTGGAGACGGCGTGGAAGCGCTACACCACGGTTCTTGTCAGCGACGCTGGCGGCCAAGTCGCCGCCGAGGAAGAACCCGCGACCGATTGGGCGCAGCATGCCTATCGGGTGCTCAATCTGGTCGACAATCAGGTTCGTGCACTCCGCAAGCGCCAACTGATCGACTCGTTCAAATCGCATGTGCGCCGTGGCGCCTATTGGGGCATCCGCACCGACATCACCGACTATCAGCTCTCCGACGCGCTGCCGTGCCCGCACATCCGCACCATGCAACTCGCCGAGATCGCTACCCGGCTGAAGCGGCTCGACGACGTCACCCAGGATCGGCTGATCAATTGGGGATATGCGGTGTGCGACGCGGCTCTGCGCAAACACGTGGATGCGGAGCTGATGCCGCCGAAGCAGTTTCCGTATCCGCAATCGGGAGTGTGAATCCGAAACAGCAGCGCCGGCCCCGTTTCGACGGATAGGCTCAGGCGGGGCGTCGGCGGAGGAGAGCCAATGGCGAGGGACGACGGATCCTTGTGGCCGAGTGGCGACGATGGACGGCCGATGCAGTTTTCGCTGCCCGGCGAGATCGTCGAGACTATCTTGCTCGGCCCCGCCGACGACCGCCGGGTGCTGCAGGATTCGCCGCTGCTCGGCGACGTCTGGAGCGCCTACGCGCTCGATCCCGGGGCACGCCAGGACGTCCTGATCACCCCTCACTTCAAAGCCACCGCTGCCGATGTCGCCAGCATGATCAGGCTCGGCCGGCCGATCTGGAACCGGTCGCGCAACGAGATGGTCGATGCGCAACTGTCGCGCCGGCTCGAATCCGCCAAGATCGCCTATCTGCAGGGGCTGGTCGCAGCCGAGCTGTATTTCGACGAAGTGCTGTGCATCCTGGTGCCGCTGACGTTGTGGTGGCGGCAGCAGCAGGGCGCCGGTCGGATCAAACAGGTCGAGGATCGCCGAGGCGCGCTGGTCAAGCTGCTGCAGACGCCACCGGGCGCGACGCGCAAAGCAGGGATCAATGTCGGGCGCGACAACTACTCATCGCTCGAACGCTATATCGCGCTCGCCGGGTTGATCTTCTGGATTGGCAAGCGTCAGCGGCGTTCCGAAGATCAACTGCCGGGGCAGGCGACAGGCAGCGCCGCGACGCTGCTGAACTTGCCCGAACTCGACGAGGATCTGGCCTTCGCGCAGTATGCGCCGTTTGCCGCCGAGATCGTCGATGAGATCTTCAAGGCCTATCCTAAGGTCGAGGAGGATCTCGCCGAACTGGTGCGCAAGAGCTCCGAGATAGGCGAACTCGCCGGAGACGCACTGGCCGAGGGGTACATCTTCCAGGTGTCGCTGAACCGCCGCGCCGACACCGCGCTCGATCGCTCGGTCCCTGCAGTGAAGGCCGACGCGGCACAGTCGCTGTTCCGGGTAATGTGCGACCGGATCGTCTGGGGTGTGATCGATTCCGGGATCGACTGCAGTCACCCGGCACTGCAGATGATCGACGAGCAGGCGACGACCGACCCGAGCAATCCAGTCTACGCGAGCCGTGTGAAGAAGACCTTCGACTTTACACGGATCCGCGAGATCGTGACCAGCGAGGTCGATGACGTCGGAGCAGCCGAAGTCGATCGCATCGCGCGGACCACCGGCCTGTCGATCGAGGCGACGCAGAAATATCTCAAGCAGGTCGCGATCGATGCCGAGAACCGGCGTCCGATCAACTGGGGCGATGTCGAGAAGCTGATCACGCTGAAACATCCGCCGCCGCCGACCAATCCGCACGGCACGCACGTTGCCGGCATCATCGGTGCCGACGGCGATCTCGTTGGCTCGGCCTATAACGGCATGTGCCCGGATATCCGGCTGTACGACTTCCGTGTGCTGGGGAAGACCGCGGCCGACACCGAATTCGCGGTGATCGCGGCGTTGCAGTACATCCGCTACATCAACGATCGGCACAATTACATCACCGTGCACGGCGTCAATCTCAGCCTCTCGATTCCGCACAACGTCCGCAACTACGCTTGCGGCCGGACGCCGGTGTGCAACGAATGTGAACGGCTGGTGGAGAGTGGCGTCGTCGTGGTGGCTGCGGCGGGCAATCGTGGTTTTCAGAAGTTCCAGACCGTCGATGGTCCGTTCGAGAACTACGCCGCCTTCAGTATTACCGATCCCGGCAACGGGGACGGCGTCATCACCGTCGGTTCGACCCACGGCAACTGGCCGCAGACCTACGGCATCAGCTTCTTCTCCAGCCGCGGCCCGACCGGCGACGGTCGTCTGAAGCCCGATCTGGTGGCGCCGGGAGAGCGGGTCTACTCCACCGTGCTGAACCACGGATGGGCGCCGGAGTCCGGCACCAGCATGGCGGCGCCGCATGTCAGCGGCGCGGCGGCGATGCTGCTGGCGCGCTACGAGGAACTGATCGGCCAGCCGCGGCGGGTGAAGCAAATCCTCTGCGCCAGCGCCACCGATCTCGGCCGCGAGCGCAGTTTTCAGGGCCACGGTATGCTGGACGTGTTGCGCGCGTTCCAGTCGATCTGAGAGCGCAGGCGCGCGGGAGCTGGACGATGTACTTCAGTCTCGATGTGCTCAGAGCAAGACAGGGCGACTGCCTGATGCTTCACTATGGCACCGAGGACAGGCCGCGCCTGATGCTGATCGACGGCGGTCCTGCAACGGTGTATGCGCAGTCACTCAAGCCCCGTCTACAGAGGCTGCGGGCCGTGCGCGAACGCGCCGGGTTGCTCGACGGTGCCGATCCGCTGCCGATCGATGTCGTGCTGGTCAGCCATATCGACGACGATCATATACGCGGCATTCTTGATCTGACCCACGAGCAGCGCAGACGGGCGGCCGGTCTCCGGCTTGCCGTCACCAGCCTGTGGCACAACAGCTTCGACGACCTGCTGTCGACCAAGCCGGACGAACTGACGAGCGGCTTCGGCACCGCCTCGATTCTGGCCGGCGCCGACGCCAATCTGTTCGCGGGCGTCGAGATCGGCGACAGCGAGGAGGAAGCCGCGGCGCAGGCCGTGCTCGCCAGCGTGCCGCAAGGGCGGACCCTGCGCGACGACGCTGCCGATCTCGGTTGGAAGCCGAACCACAAGTTCAAGGGCAAGCTGATCCTGACCGCGCCGGAGGTTGCGCCGGTCGATCTCAATGGCGTGTCCATCACCGTCGCTGGCCCGATGCAGAAAGAGCTGCAAGCCCTGCAGGACTTGCACGATCAATGGCTGCGGCGGCGCAAGAGCGAAGACACCAGACCGACTGCGTCGGCGATGCTGGCTGCGTTCGTCGACAAATCAGTGCCAAACCTGTCGAGCATCGTGTTGCTGGCCGAATGCGGCGGCAAGACCATGCTGCTGACCGGCGACGCCCGCGGCGACAAGATCATCGAAGGGCTGGAGGTTTCCGGCAGACTGGCGAAAGACGGGACGTTGCATGTCGACCTTCTCAAAGTGCCGCACCACGGCAGCGACAACAATATGGAGACGTCGTTCTTCGAACGGGTCACGGCCGATCACTACGTGTTTTCCGGCAACGGCGACCACGGCAATCCAGAGCGCACCACCTTGCAGATGCTGCTCGATGGGCGCGGTGTCGACGACGACTACACGATCCATCTGACCTATCCGGTCGAGGAGATCGATGTCGCGCGCGAGGCCGATTGGACGAAGCAGCAGGCAAAGGAGGCGAACCGGGCCAAGCCGCCGAAGGGCGGTGTGCGGCCCGACTGGTCGGCGGAGGAGCAGGGGGTGGTCGCGTTCTTCGCGGACAATCCGGAACTGGCCGCCAAGGTGAAGATCGTCGCCGACGGCAAGCCGCATCTGATCGACCTGCTCGACCAGGTGATGGTCTAACGGCGCGGTCGTCGCGGCGACTTCGCGATCGGCGCCGCGCGCTAGGTCGTAAGCGGCCTCCGTAAAACTACGATCGGGGCATTCCCGGACTCGGGATTTGCCCAGATAGAATACACGCGGCAAGTGTGTCACATACTGAACATCCGCGATGCGGTTCGTCGCGGTCCCCTTCCTTGGGGCGTTTCCTCCCTAGACTTGGGCCCGGGCGCCGATTGGCGACCGGGCCTCTTTCTTTGTCGTCGGATCGCCATTGGAATTCCGATCGGGGGCGGCTGCCGGATCTCGGGGCAGCAGCTCGAACTGATCGAGAATCCCGCTCAGCCGAGGCAGCGGCGGAATTCCGGCAGCGCGCGATGCGTCACCGCCCAGGCGGCGTTATCGACTACAGCTCGCTGCGACGACAGTTTGGCGATCACCAGCCGGCTGGCCGGATCCACGAACAGGTTCTGGCCGTGGATCCCCATCGCGAACATCGCTTTCGGTTCGTCGTGGATCACGTACCAGCCTCCGCGGTAGCTGAAATTCCGGTAGGGAAATAGCTTCTGCCACTCGCCCTGCCGCCACGCATCCCTATCGCCGCCGCGCCACAGATCGTCGATCCATGACGGCGGCACGATGATGCGGCCGTCGCGGCGACCGTCGTCGAGTATCATCTGTCCGATCCGAGCGAAATCACGCGCCACCATGCTGAAGCCGCCGGTGGTGCGTGCCTGGCCCTGCCGGTCGGTGGTGATCGAGGCCGGCTGCTCGGCGCCAAGCGGGCGCCACAGCAGATCGGAAACCAGCGCGCCGAAGCGGGTGCCGGTGGCGCGTTCGATCGCCCAGCCGAGCAGATCGGTGTTGGCTGAGACGTAACGAAACGGCCCGCCATGCGGCAGCGGCTTGATCGCCAAGTCGCTGTAGAACGTTTTCAGGTCGGTCGGCGGTCGATCCGGCGGCATCGGGTCCCACCCGGCGGCGGCCGCATAGGCGCGCTGGGCGTCGAGGTCGATCAGAATGCCGGTCCGCATGTCGAGCATCTGGCGCAGCGTCGCACCCTGATACGCAGTGCCCGCCGCTTCCGGGATCAGCGTCGTCACCTCGGCGTCGAGCTGCAGGTGGCCGCGCTCGCTGAGGATGCCGGCGATCAACCCGGTGATCGATTTCGACGCCGACATGATGATGTGCGGTGTCGTCGCGGTGGTGCCGTTGGCGTAAGCTTCAGAGGCGATCGTGCCGTCCTTGAGCACAACCAGCGCGTCGGTGTCGGTCGCTCTCAGAAAGCCATCTAGGCCGAGCATTTCTCCACCCTGGGCGCGGACGCGAAAGCCAGTGAGTTCGCGCGGAGCTGCGGGCAGGGGCCAGATATCGTCCGGCGCGTTGGGGATCGTCTCGGTCGGGATCAGGGCATCGATGTTGCGGAACGACCAGCGGCTGAACGGCAGCTCACGCCAGTTGGCGAGCGTGGCGCCGACTGCGTCCTCCGGCGCGGCGAGATCGGAACGGGGCATGCAAGCTCCAGGTGGGTACTCGGATGATGTAGGCGCTCCGCCGCTGATGGTCCATGCTGGCGGCCTCGCCAAAAAGCAAAGCCGTTCGCCGAAGTGCTCCCCGATCTCGCCGGACCGAACAAGGCGCCGACCAAGCGGCTGGTGTCACTGCGGCTGTCGCCGGAAGTGATCGACACCTACAAGGCTGGAGGTCCCGGTTGGCAGTCGCGGATCGACGCCGATCTGCGACGCATCAACAAGATCAAGTGACCCCGACGTTTCGTCTCCGGGAGAAGCTCTCGGAGACTGCAGTTAGCCCTGTTGTTGCGCTGTCGATCTTACAGCCCCTGAAATTTGAACGGCTCCGCCGGCTTGAAGCGATCGTGCACTTCGCCGGAGAAGATGTTGCGCTGGCCGGGGCCGAGGTCGAGCTTCTTCACCACGCCCTTGTCGGCGGAGAAATCGATCTTCGTCAGATCGATCCAGAACACGTTCGGCGTCAGCGCGGATTCGAAGAAGTACAGTTTGCGCTTGTGGTCGGAGACGCTGCGCCAGCGGGTCGAGGAAATGTTGGGCTGATCGGGCGTCGAGATCCCGAATGGTACCGATACATTGCGGATCACGCTGAACGCGGCGGCGATCGATTCCACCGGGTCGGGTGTCTTCGGAATCGCGCCGACATAGAACGCAGCCCGCGCGAAGCGGTCGGCGGCGCGATTGGTGCCGGGCAGCATCACCGTGCCGCCGATCTGCTGCCAGTACGAGTTCAGCGCGAGCTGCTGATCGAAGGTCGGCGAATTGGTCATCACTTGGTATTGCCGGCCGTAATGGATCACCTGCTTGCCGTCGATATATTCGATGATGGCGCTGTCACCGGAGGCATCCGACAGCGCCAGATGCACCGTGGCGATGCGCTGCTCACCGGGCATCTTGTCGGTGACGACCGTGAACGGTTCCTTCGCCAGCGCCTCGACTGCTTCGGCGACGGTGGCGAAATTGTCGAGCGCGTATTGCGGCCACAGCGACAGCGCTAGCCCCGGCTTGGAGCCGTCGAACGGCGGATATTGCGACTCCGCCAGCCACAGCACATTGGCGACCAGCCCTGCCTCGTTGATTCCGTCCGAAGTGGCGACATCATAGGCCGACGCGATGACGCTGCCGTAGCGCGCGGTCCACTTTGCAGAATTGGAGCCGGCTTCGCCGGAGCGTTTGATGCCGCGCGGGAAGATCCAAAGATTGGTGCCGATGTCGCGCGCCCAATCCATCGATCGCGCCGTGATCACCTGGTTGTCGGCGCCGAGATAGACCAAGCGCGTGCAGGCGTCGGCGACCGGCGGCCATAACAATCCCGCGATGGCGGCTGCGCCGGCGCAGGTGGCGAGGAGACGTCGCGTGAACCCGATCATGGCTGACCTCCTTTCCCCACACGAAGCGTGGGCGTATTTTGCCATGCGGAACATTCCGCCGGCCGATCATATCCCAATTCCATGGACCGGCAGCGGTACGCGGTGCACCCATGCGCTGACGTTGCTGTCGTTTCAGCAGGGGATGCGTTAGTAGGATGCACTGGCGAATATCCCCCGCATCGTTTCAGCCCGACGAGATTCCGCGCCCGCATGAGCATGTCCGAACGCCAGAGCCGTCAACCTGTGGGCGCGCCCCACCATCTGCTGTCCGACGAAGCCGCCGCCGAACTCTCCAGCATTCCGACCGAAGTGATCAATCTCGGCGACGCGCCGCCGCTGACGCCGGCCGGTGCGCTGACCCAGGGCGAAGTTCGCGCGATCTTGATGAGCTTGCTGCTGGCGATGTTCCTCGCCGCGCTCGATCAGACCATCGTCGCCACCGCGCTGCCGACGATCGGACGGCAGTTCGGCGATGTCGAAAACCTGTCCTGGGTGATCACCGCGTATCTGCTGTCGTCGACTGCAGTCGCGCCGGTGTTCGGCAGCCTGGCCGACATCTATGGCCGGCGGGTGATGATCATCGTCTCGCTCAGCCTGTTCGTCGCCGGATCGGTGATGTGCGCACTGGCGCCGAGTCTGCTGGTCCTGATCCTCGGCCGCGCGCTGCAGGGGCTCGGCGGCGGCGGCATCATGCCGATCGTGCAGACGGTGATCTCCGACGTCGTCAGTCCGCGCGAGCGGGGCCAGTATCAGGCCTATTTTTCCGGCGTGTGGGTATCGGCCGGAATCGGCGGGCCGATCCTCGGCGGCTTCTTTGCCGAGCATCTGCACTGGTCGATGATATTCTGGATCAACCTGCCGCTCGCAATCGGTGCGCTGGCGCTGCTGCTGCCGAAGATGGCGAAGATCCCGGTGTATCACCGCCGGCGAAAAGTCGATTGGCTCGGCGGCGTACTGCTGATGTCCGCGGCGATGGCGGTGATGCTGGTGCTGACCTGGGGCGGCAACCGCTTCGCCTGGCTTTCGCCGACGATCCTGGCGCTGTCGGGTGCGGCGGTGCTGTTGGCGGCGAGCTTCGTCTGGCACGCGCTGCGGGCGCGCGAGCCGTTCCTGCCGTTGCAGTTGATGAGCGGGACGGTCGTCCCGTGGGCAATGGCCGGCGGCGCCTTCACCATGGGGGCGATGATCGCGCTCACCGTGCACATGCCGCTGTATTACGAGGCGGTGTATCAGCTGACTGCGAGCCAATCCGGCTTGGCGCTGATCCCGATCGCGGCGATCTCGGTGTTCGGCGCGGCGTTCACCGGCCGGGCGATGGTGCATGTCGAACGCTACAAGCGGATCGCGATCTTCGGCACCAGCTTCGCGGCGTTGATGGCTACGGCGATCGCGGTCCTGACGCCGCTGCCGCTATGGTTGTTCCTGACGCTGCTGTCGCTGTGTTCGCTCGGCCTCGGCACGGTGTTTCCGGTCAGCGTGGTGTCGATCCAGAACGCAGTGCCGCGGCCGCAGATCGGCACCGCGACCGGCGCGATGAACTTCTTCCGGGCCCTGATGGCCTCGTTCACGGTCGCGGCGTTCACGGCGATCCTGCTGATCGCGCTCGGCGGCGACATCCAGCTCGGCGGGGGTGAGCACCGGCACGTCACCGGCAACGTCGCGGCTGCCGACATGGTAGCGGCATTCCGCTGGGTGTTCGGCGCAGCGGCGCTGATGCTGACTGCTTCGGCGCTGTGCATCCTGGTGATGGAGGAGCGTAAGCTCGCCGGCCCCGAGCCGACGCTCGCGCTCCCAGAGTAGGGCACCTGAAGGTCGGCGGATTTGCCGATACCCCGCAACTTAAAATCGAGTAGGCTGCCGCACAACGGCCGTAAGCTCGGCGCAGGGCGTTGCCTGGCGCCGCTCGGGCGCAAAAAGCGGGTGGCGGGATGGCATCCCCGGAAGGCAGCAGCAATGATACGTTCCGCAACCGGCGCCGCCGCAATCGGGCCCGCTTTGCGCTGGCAACGGTGCTGACTCTCATTCTGGTGGCCGTCGGCGTGCTCGCCTTGGTGTTCTATGAACTACGGCCGGTGAGCTTGAAGATCGCGGTCGGGCCGGGCGGTGGCGATGATCTGAAGCTGGTTCAGGCGCTGGCCCAGAGCTTTGTCCGGGATCGGGCTGCGGTGCGGCTGGTGCCATTGGTGACCGGTGGGGCGACGCCGAGCATCGACGCGTTTCGCGATCACAAGGCCGACCTTGCGGTGACACGCGCCGACCTCGATCTGCCGGCGGACGCGCAAGCGGTCGCGGTGCTGCGCAAGAACGTGGTGGTGCTGTGGGCGCCGTCATCCGCCGGGAAGGGGAAGAAGTCGGTTAAGACCATCGCCGATCTGGCCGGCCGCCGGGTCGGCGTGATCGGACGGACGCCCGCCAACGTCAAACTGTTCGACGTTATTCTGGCCGAGTCCGGCGTGGTGCCCGACAAGGTCCACAAGGAACAGTTCGCTACCGGCCAGCTTGCCGAGATGGCGCGCGATCTGTCGCTCGATGCCTTCCTCGCCGTCGGCCCGCTCGACAGCAAGATCACCGGCGAAGCGATCGCCGCCACCGCGAAAGCACGGGGCGAGCTGCGCTTCCTGCCGATCGACGTCGGCGACGCGATTGCCAAGAAATATCCGATCTACGACTCGGAAGAGATCCCCGGCAGCATCTTCTCGACCCAGCCGGCGCGGCCCGAAGACAAGGTCGACACCGTCAGCGTCAACCACCTGGTTATCGCGCGGCAATCACTGTCCTCGGTGACGGTGACCAAGCTGACGCGGCAGATCTTCGCCGCCCGTCAGCAGATCGCCCGCGAGATGCCGCTCGCCGGCAAGATCGAGGCGCCGGACACCGAGAAGGATGCAGCGCTGCCGGCGCATCGCGGCGCCGCCGCGTTCATCGACGGCACCGACCGCACCTTTATGGAGCGCAATAGCGATTACATCTGGGGCTTGGTGTTGCTGTTGTCCGGCCTCGGCTCGGCCGGCGCCTGGTTCCGCAGTTACTTGACGCGCGACGAACGCGAGGCCGGCACCAAGATGCGTGACCGGGTGCTGGCGATGGTCGCCAAGGCGCGCAAGGCGGAATCGCTGGAGGCGCTGGACGCCTTGCAGCACGACATCGACTGGATCCTACGCGACACGCTGGATTGCTACGACGACGGCGCGATCGACGACCTCGAGCCTTTCAGCCTGGTACTCGAGCAGTTCCACCATGCGGTTCAGGATCGGCGCGCCGCGCTGAGCACCGGCCCTGATCTGGTGCCGGCCGATTCTCCCCCGGTCCCGGCGGCCGGGGCGTGATCGGCGTGGCCGTGATAACGTCAAGACTCCCGTAACCTGTGACATTTAGGGTTCCGCCGTTCCGGCGCGCCCTGGACGACGTGGGCGCGAAGACAGGAGATTGCGGTGCGACGCCTGATTTCTCGATTCCGGACCGACACGCGCGGCGCCACCTCGATCGAATATGCGCTGATCGCCGTCGGCATCAGCATTGTCATCGTCGGTCTGTCGGCCACGCTCGGGACCAATCTGGCCGCCAAATATTCGGCAGTCAAAGACGCGCTGCCTTAGCTCCGCGGCTGGGCTGGCGGGCTGGTCCTGCATGACGCTGTGTGCGCCATCCAGCCGAAACGGGCGATCGTATCGACGCGTTCTGCTACTTGCCAGCCGGACTAGCCGGGGCGGTCCGACCGGGCACCCGACATCGATCATAAGAAAATAGTCCTTGACAGCGTGACGCTCCCCGCATAGGGTCCGGCCATGCTCCACAAGTGTGTTCGGAAAGGCCGAACGCTGACGCGGCATCGGCCGTTGTTTCGTCCGGGCCCGGATCTCTCTCGACGCCCTGAGAGCGGCGTGCTGGCGTCGTATGGTTCGAGACGGGGCTGAGCGCCCGCTCGGCGGGACGTCGTGGGCGTTGCAAAGCGTCGATCCTGATTTCATCAGCAACGCAATGGCTCCGGCTGTGGACGTTGATGGTCGCACCAAGTCCCGCACGCCATTTGTATCGACGACGATCTTCGGCGGAACGGGATACAGCATCGCGCGTTGGCGGATGGAAGGCAGGTCGATAACGCCGGAACAGCAAGGAGGGGTCATGGCGAATCGTGATGAAGGACGAACCGTCGAAACCCCGATCGAGGTGAGGCAAGGCGAGCGCGGTCCGTCCGTTCTGGCTCTCCTCACAATCAGCACAGGACTGGCGGTGCTGGTGCTGGGCGTGATCTGGTTCGTCTGGTTCAGGTTGTAATAACTTCGGTGCAAGCCACTCCGCCGCACACCGGCCGGACGCCAGGTCCTGCGACTCCATAGGAACTCTCCCTCGCGAAGCGCCGCGCCGTCTCGGGAGATTCAGCTTGGGTTCCCAGATCGGCCGGCCGGACGCGGAGTCGGCGATTTCGTCGGCCGCCTAACAGCAAGCAATCCCCGCATTCACACCCGTCAGTCCGCGACAACAGCGGCCGTGATGCGTGGCGGCTGACCTCTACGGCCTCACGACAAGTACAGAGTTCGGCCACAGCGGGCACGCTGTATCCGACTCTGTGCTGCTGGTCCATCCCATCCTGCCGTTCGCGGCCGAAACAAAGGACCTCGTCATGTTCGATCGGCTGAAGGCTCGTCTGGCGCTGACGGAAGTCAAGACGTCACGAACCGCGCAGTTACTCGCGATCGGCTTCGGAGGACGGCCGCGGTGGACGCCGCGCGACTATGCCGGGCTGGCGCGCGAGGGCTACGTGCGCAACGCCATCGTGTATCGCTGCGTTCGGCTGGTGGCGGAGAACGCCGCAGCCTGCGCGTTCGGCGTGTTCGACGGCGCGCAGGAGAGGGAGGCGCATCCGCTGGCCGCGCTGCTCGCCCGCCCCAATCCGCGCCAGGACGGCGCCGCGCTGCTGGAGACGCTGTACGCGCATCTGCTGCTCGCCGGCAACGCCTATCTCGAGGCGGTGACGCTCGGCGAGACCGTGCACGAACTCTACGCGCTGCGTCCCGACCGCATCAGGCTGATCCCGGGCCAGGACGGCTGGGCGGAGGCTTACGATTACAGCGTCGGCGGCCGTAGCGTTCGGTTCGATCAGAACGCTGCGCCGCTGCCGCCGATCCTGCATCTGACGTTTTTCCATCCGCTCGACGATCATTACGGCCTGGCGCCGCTCGACGCCGCCGCGGTCGCAGTCGACACCCACAATGCTGCCGCGCGGTGGAATAAGGCGTTGCTCGACAATTCCGCGCGGCCGTCGGGCGCGCTGGTGTACGCCGGCCCGGAAGGTGCCGTGCTCAGCGAGAACCAGTTCGAACGGCTGAAACGCGAATTGGAGAATACCTACGAAGGTGCCGCCAATGCCGGCCGGCCGCTGCTGCTCGAAGGCGGGCTCGACTGGAAGGCGATGGCGCTGTCGCCGAAGGACATGGACTTTCTCGAGGCCAAGCACGCCGCCGCGCGCGAGATCGCGCTGGCGTTCGGCGTGCCGCCGATGCTGCTCGGCATCCCGGGCGACAATACATTCTCGAACTATCAGGAAGCCAACCGCAGCTTCGTGCGCCAGACCGTGCTGCCGCTGGCGACGCGGGTCGGCAACGCGCTGGCGCAGTGGCTGTCGCCGCAGTTCGGAGACGGCGTGCGCCTGGTGATCGATACCGACCGGATCGACGCGCTGTCGCCCGACCGCACCGCGCTGTGGGACCGCGTCACCCGCGCACCGTTCCTCACCCTGAACGAAAAGCGCGAAGCGGTCGGCTACGCACCGCTCGACGGCGGCGACCGGCTGGGGTGAGGATTGGCGGCTCGCAGGCTGCACCTGTTGCCGAAAGTCGGACTGCAATTGGGCAATCCTCATGTCACGATTCGCGAGGCAAGATCAGGTCGCGCGAGCGTGATGTGGCAGGGCGAATGGCAAGTCTGGAGAAGGAAGTGAGGAAGCGGATCTACTTTCAAGGTCTGGACCCGGACGGTTGGCCGGAGCCCGGCGAGCTAGCGCCTTACTTCCTGGCGCCGGCCGAGAATCCGTGGGCTCCCGATCCGCACGGAAACGACGAGTTTGGGCTCGAGATTTCGGGATTGTACGGCACCGATGGCAAGCCGGAAGTCGATCAGGTCAACGTGCATCTCACAATGGTTGGTACACCTGATTTTGGCGTCTTCTTGCACTATTCGAAATGGGATGGCCGGATCAGGCAGCCGCTTGATTGTTACTCCAAGGGTGACATGAGCCGGATCAAGCAGTGGTTGCGGACGCTGCAAGGCGATCTGCGGCCGATCGGTCTGTTCATTCCCTACGCGAAAGCCTGGCCCGCCGTGAAGGAGTTCATGGAGCGGGACGGCGAACTGCCGACCAGCATCGAATGGGTCGACGGCAAGGATCTGCCACCCAACACCTTTCGCTTCCCGGGTTTCTTCAAGCCCGGGCCGGAGCCGCGCGTATTGCGGGATGAAGATATCAACGAGCAGCCAGCCGGCGACGGCTTCGGGTTTCTGCGCCGCTGAGCAGCGAGCGCGAGCGTTCCTCTCACGATGAAGAACGACTGACGGCGCGTGGACGATTGTCCGCCACGCGGGTGTCTGCGCGCGAGATGCCGATGTCCGATCTGATCAAGATGTTTTCCGAGCGCGGTGACCTCGCTCATGTGGCGCTGTTGCTGTGGGCGATCGGGGCCAGTCTCGGGCTGTGGTTTGTACTTCGCGAGTGGGCGGCGGCGGTGCGGCGGTTCGATGATTTCGTCCACGCGCTCGAGCTGTTCAACCGCCGCGCGCGGCGCCGGGCGATCGACGAGGAGTAGGGCGATGCAGCGGCTGTCCAGTGTGCTCACCCGCGTCCGCGCCGAGACCAAATCGGCGAAGGATCCGCAGACGATCTTCCGCGAATTCCTGGCGCATCTGGCCGGCGCGCATCGCAAGCCGGCGGCGCGGCGCGCCGCGCCCAAGCCGCCGCCGCGCAAGCGGTCGGCCAAGCGCGCGAAGTAACCGCCGCGCAGCCGCGGCTGCTCCGCCGCGCAGACCACCGCTCACCATAGCCATCCCGACTCACTCGTATCCTGCGAGGCCGCTCATGCTTGCCCCGTCGCCTGCGCACGCCGCGTTGCCTTCGCCTGCGCCGCTGCCGGCGCGGCTGTCGCTGGCCGAGGACGGCAGCATCGACGGCTATGCCAGCCTGTTCGGCGAGATCGACCAGGCCCGCGACATGGTGATGCCCGGCGCCTTCACCCAGACGCTGAAGCAGCGCGGCTTGCGAAAAATCCCGATGCTGTTCCAGCACGATCCCGCCGAGCCGGTCGGCGTCTGGCTGGAGCTGGCCGAAGATCTGCGGGGCTTACGCGCCCGAGGCCGGCTGATCCCGGATGTGGCGCGCGGTCGCGAGCTGCTGGCGCTGCTCCGCGCCGGCGCGATCGACGGGCTGTCGATCGGCTATCGCACGGTGCGCGGCCAGATCGATCCGAAGACGCGGGTGCGGCGGCTGTATCAGGTCGATCTTTGGGAGATCTCGATCGTCACCTTTCCGCTGCTGAACGGCGCGCGCATCGCCACCGTCAAGCAGACGCCGCGGCCCTCGCCGCAGCGCGCCGCGGCGGAGGCGGCGTGGCGCCGCGTCCAGGACGTCGCACCGACCCGTTCGGACGATGCCGCGGAGGCACCGGCATCGCCGATCCGGCGCGGGAGGATCGCGGCGACGCTGTCCACCCGCGCCGGCCGCAAACAGGCGCTGGCGAGTATCACCGGCCGCGTATGCCTCGACCTCTCCCCGCGCGCGGCCGGATCGGCACGGCGCGCTGATGCGGGCGAGGAAGCGTCGTCGTGAGCCCCAGCGCTGCGATGCGCGGCTGCCCTCACTCCAGCCCTCTCCCGCGCGCGGGAGAGGGGGCCCGCTGCGGATCGGGCGGACGACTTTTTTTAAGACCGACGTCCTTCATCATCACCACAAGGGATCTCATGATGACCACGTTCGACCATGCCCCCGAGACCAAGGCTGGCTTTGCCGGCGACGATGCGCAGCAGGTGTTCGATGCCTTGATGCGCGCGTTCGAGGACTACAAGGCCGAGAACGACGCACGGCTGAAGGCGATCGAGACCGGCAAGGGCGACGTGCTGGCCGAGGAGAAGCTGGCGCGGATCGACGCCGCGCTGGATCATCAGCAGCGCCGGCTCGACGAACTCGCCCTGAAGGCGGCGCGGCCGCAGCTCGCCGCGGAGCGGACGCCGCCGGCCGCCGATCAGCGCGAGCACAAGGGCGCGTTCGAGGCCTATGTCCGCACCGGCGAGGCCGCCAGCCTGCGCCGGCTGGAGACCAAGGCGCTGTCGGTGGGCTCCGATCCCGACGGCGGCTATCTGGTGCCGACCGAGCTCGAGCACACGATCAGTTCGCGGCTCGCCGCGATCTCGCCGATCCGCTCGCTCGCCACCGTGCGCGAGATCTCCGGCGGGGTGTACAAGAAGCCGTTCGTCACCGCCGGGCCTGCGACCGGCTGGGTCGGCGAGGGCGACGCCCGGCCGCAGACCGCGTCGCCGTCGCTGGATGCGCTGTCGTTTCCGGCGATGGAGCTGTACGCGATGCCGGCCGCGACCGCGACGCT
This sequence comes from Rhodopseudomonas sp. WA056, assembly GCF_010906995.1. NCBI lineage: Bacteria > Pseudomonadati > Pseudomonadota > Alphaproteobacteria > Hyphomicrobiales > Nitrobacteraceae > Rhodopseudomonas > Rhodopseudomonas sp. WA056. Next base: position 45,318 of record NZ_QPFS01000018.1, read on the forward strand.
GCTCGACGACTCCGCAGTGAACATCGACGACTGGCTGGCCGGCGAGATCGACCAGGCGTTCGCCGAGCAGGAGGGCATCGCCTTCGTGTCCGGCGACGGCGTCAGTAAGCCGAAGGGCTTCCTCGCCGTGCCGACCGCGGCCAACAGCGCCTGGAGCTGGGGCAAGCTCGGCACCATCTCGACCGGCGCCGCCGGCGCGTTCGCCGCCACCGCGCCCGGCGACGTGCTGATCGACGTGATCTACGCGCTGCGGCCGGGCTATCGCCAGAACGCCAGTTTCGTGATGAACCGGCGGACGCAGGCGGCGATCCGCAAGTTCAAGGATTCCTCCGGCGCCTATCTGTGGCAGCCGCCGGTCACCGCCGGCGGCCGCGCCAGCCTCGCCGGCTTCCCGCTCGCGGACGCCGAGGACATGCCGGACATCGCGGCGAATTCGCTGTCGATCGCGTTCGGCGACTTCCGCCGCGGCTATCTGATCGTCGACCGCCAGGGCGTGCGCGTGCTGCGCGATCCGTATTCGTCGAAGCCCTACGTGCTGTTCTACACCACCAAGCGCGTCGGCGGCGGCGTCCAGGATTTCGACGCCATCAAGCTGGTGAAGTTCGCAGCGAGCTGAGGCGCCGCGCCGGTTCTCCCTCTCCCGCCCGCGGAAGAGGGCCGGGTGAAGGCCGTAGGGTGGGTTAGGCGCGTAGCGCCGTAACCCACCGAGGCGCCTGATACCGCGTGTCTGAGCATCACAGCCGCCGTCCGGCCGATCACTCGATCACGAGCGGCCTTGATGTCGGCGAGTAGTCCTGGCAGCTTTCGTCACCGAACAACAGGGCTGCTCTGTCGTTGGTGTCTCGAACGACAGTGGAGCGCTTAAGCTGCCAGCGAATTCCCCCGCAGCCGAAGCGGAGATACGTACAGCCCATGGAGGCGGGGCCGCCGCCGGAGGTCGTAGCCATGAGCAAGCCGGATCTGCGCGGGATGGCGACGCCCGACCTTGTGGCTCTATTTGCCAAAGTCACGGTCGACCAGGACGACGCCTTGCTCGGCAACCAGATCGCGAGGTTCAATCGCCTGTTCGGCGTGATGGCAGAGATTGCGGACGAGCTGAAGTCGCGCGACGGCGACCAGCGCACCGCGCTTCTCAGCCTTTTCGAATACCCCAATATGCAGGTGCGGCTTCAGGCCGCAAAGCTGACGCTCGCCGTCGCGCCGGTGGAAGCGCGCCGGCAGCTCGAAGCGATCGCATCCTCGAAATGGTTTCCACAAGCCGGCGACGCCGGCATGTGCCTTTCGTTTCTGGATGATGGGACGTTCAAGCCGAAATGATGCGGCGACGCGACCCTGCAGTGGCTGTCACGCGTATCCTCACCTCGTAGCGCGTATCGGCTCGGTGTAGTCAGTGTGGAAACCATCAAACCGCGAGCGAAAGCTGGTTCTGCGTCAGCGCCTGCATGCGGGCGTTGAGCTTGATCTTGTCGTCGGCTTTGGCGCGGGCATGGTCGGACATCGCCGAGACGAGCGCTTGTAACCCGCCGGCATCCGCCACCGTCACGAATGTCTTGGTCTTGTTGATGAACACGACGGCCTTCCGGCCCCGCGCCAAAAGCTCGATAATATTGGACAGCGTGCCGGTGCTCTTGCAGTCCCACACCATCAGGCCGACGTCGCTGACGCGGGCCATCTCGCGGTCTTTGGCGGTGAAGAACGCCCGGCTGCCGGCTGCGGCGGTCGTCGATACGGTCTGCACCGGCCAATTGCCGACATTGTTGCGCGGCGTCTCGCCGCTGCAATACACCGTCACTCTTACGGCGCCATGCTCCGCCAGGCAGATTTGAATCGAAGTGTCCGCCCCATCGGCGTCACCGACCACGACGTCGAGGTCCGAACCGGCGATCGTGGCGATTCGTTGCTCGACCTGCTTGTCGAGCCGACTGATCGAGATCGAGCCTGCGATGAACACCGTGGTCATGAGCTACGTCTTCGTGATCGTTGCGGCGTAGATCTTGCCGATCTTGGGATCGGCCCGAAGCGCCGCACAGGCGGCTTCCATCGACGCTCCCGTATCGAACAGATCGTCCAGCAGCAGGGCGTTCCACCGCCCGTTGCCGCCGATCACGTCTTTTACCGCAAAACAGCCGGCGAGGGCAGTGGCTTTCTCGTCCTTCCCGGTCAGGTTCTTCAATTGTGGGGCCCCAACGGGCGCTGTTTTGCTCAGCAAATCGGTGAAAACGGGAAGTCCCGCCAAACGCCCGAGCTGAGTGGCAATTTCGGCGACCGGCTGCCGCACCCGGTGCACGGTTGGGGGCATCGGCACGATCAGGCCCACCTTGGTAAACCGCGGCAGCAACGACTGCCTTAGCTGGTCCGCGAGCCGACCCACCTGTGTCCAATCCGAACGATATTTCAGCTTGAACAGCGCCTCGCCCGGCTCTGATCGAACGGTGTCGAACCGCGGGTGCCCGTGCTCGTCATCACCGAGATAGGTGCTCGACAGAACATGCTGATGCAGCGCGTAACCCGCATCCCAATTCCCCTTCAGGGCTCTGACATCCACCAGCATAGGGCTGATCCGGTCGATATGGCTGCACAGAAACGGGATCCTTCCGGGGCGGCCGGCTCAGTTGCAAGACAGGAGCTTCCCGGACAAGGCCGGGCCGTACAGCTTCTCTGCCGTCGACGGGGTCGTCACCAACGCTGATGATGCGCCGGAATCGTGCCGCGCACGGTATCGGTCGCCTACGGCGATCTCCGCTGCGACACTCTGATCGTCGATTGCGATGGAGTACGCGTGCTGCGTGTCGATAGGGAAAGGAGAATTTTTATCGCGATCAGGTTGGTGCAATCTCAGCGAACTTAGAACGGGTGCGGAAAGAGGTGGGTAGGAGTTGTCGCAACTTCGACCTTGCGGCTGCTAGACCTCATTTAAAAAGAGCATTTGGAAAAGCGTTGCGAGGAATTACGACGTCTTTTCCAAGCTTTTTTCCTTTGGTGCCAGGCTCGCTAATATATGCGTGCAAGCTTCCACCAGGTGGAATAGTCAAAAGTACGACATACTGGTCTTCGGCTTTGCCGTTCGAGGCTTTTCGTCTTTCAATTAGTTCGTGTAATCTTTCAAGTGGGAGGCAGCAAATCTCCTTTCCTTCGACGCAGACGAGAACCAAAAACAGCTCGTTATTTGCCTTAGAAATTTTGTCCAGATCAGAGAGTTGATCTTTGTGAAACGTGAATTGATATTCGCCACGGTTGTTTGGTCGGCTGCAGTACTTCAGATAGATCGATAGGTCGTCGTTCACCTTGTAAGCGTTATCGTACTTGGATGATTTGATTCTCAGCGAGTTGATTGCGGTAAATTGCGGATGCTCTGCGATCTGGATTAGGGCCGCTCCGTGATTAAAATGGTCGTCACGAATTTTCATTTGCATTCCCTGGTGGCTAGGTCTGAAACGTTCAGTGGTATCTGATGCTTGTCGCCGCCGCTTTGTCGAATCGACATGGCGCATCCTAGTAATAATGTAGTTCGGGGGGAAGCCGAAGTGGTCGCGGAGATCGACATCGTATCTTCCACGTGAGGTCTGGCAGTGCTTCTTTGTAGTCTATGATGTGAAGAGCGTTCGTTTCGCATTCATGTACAATAAGTCTCTGCTCACTTTTTGAAGGTGTGGCAAAGGCCGCTCAATCGCGGCGGCGAGGCTTGAGCTGGAAGCGTTGCGTAGGAGGACACGGTCAACGCCTCGGCGCGCTCTCCACCGGCGCCATGACGAGGTGGTTGAGGCTGAATCCGGCGCGCCGGGGTTGCGTTCGAGACATCCCCGTGCAGCGCCGGATCGGTCACTACGACTTAACCTCAATGCGGCTTGTCGGGCTCCTCGCCGCCCTCTGTGCAAAAGGCCAGCTAGTCCTCGATCGAATTGGCGGATGCCTTCTTTGCTTCAGCGACGGATTTGCCCTGAAAGGTGATGACGTCCCGCGTGCCGGCGACGTCGCCGTGGAAGATCCCGGCGTCGGTGTCGTATTCGGCCGTGGCAGTGTAGCCCTTGTAGGTCATCGTGGTCATGGCTGGCGCCGAATTCGTGCACGCCGCTGCAGTCGCCTCGGTGACGGTGCGGCTGGCTGCAGCATGGCAGCGCTTTCCGGCCGCGGCAACTGGCGCGATCCCATATCCCCCGGCCGGTGCTGCAAGGCGTGGATGCCCGGCACAAGGCCGGGCATGACGAGCGAGCCGGTGATCGCAGGAATGCAGGACCGCTTGCTCGGCGGCGTGAGCCGAACCCAACCGGTAGGGAGCTCTCATGACCGACAATCCTCCGCCGCCCCGTTATTTGCCGCGCGGGCTGACGCCCGAGGCGGTCGCGGAGCTGAAGCGGCTGTACGAAAAGACCGACGAGCCGCTGACGGAGGTCGCGGCGCAGTTCGAGATCTGTCGGCACACGCTGCGCAAGGTGGCGGAGGCCGAGGGCTGGACGCCGCGGCTGGAGCGCCCCCGGGTCGGGCCGCGGCCGCCGCTGCCGGTCCGCCAGGCGCGCGGGTTTTCGCAGCAGGCGCTCGACGATCTGCGGCGGCGCTACGTCGAGACCGAAGAGCCGGTGCAGCGCATCGCTGAGGACTACCACATTCATCGCAACACGCTGGAGCGGCTGGCGATGCAGGAGGGGTGGCCGCGCCGCAAGGATCGGCCACCGCGCGACATGCCGGTGCTGCTGCAGATCAATCGCGAAGCGACCGCGGCGCTGCAGCAGGCCCGCGCGATCGCCGCCGGTGCGCCGCTGCCGGGGTTGCCGCCGCCCGCGGTGGGCACGAAGGCCGCGGGCGACACGGAGGCCGCGGCGCCTGCGTCCGAGAGCGAGGCCGAGATGGCGCCTGTGACCGAGGCATCGGCCGCAACGCCGGCCGACCAGGCGTCGCCCGAAGCGGCGCTGTCGCTGGCGCGGCGGCTGGAGCGCGCGGTGGAGACCCAGCTCCGCAAGGTCGAAAACCTGCGCGAGGACACCACGCTCGGCGGCCACCGCGCGGTCGAGGCCGAGCGGATCGCCCGCACGCTGGCGGCGCTGACGCAGACGCTGTTCAAGGTCCGCCAGCTTCGCGATCCCGAACGCGCGCTCAGCGCCGCCGATGACGAGATGCCCGCCGATGCCGATGGATTCCGTCTGGAGCTTGCGCGCCGCATTGAGACGTTTGTCGGCGGCGGGACTGACCGAGCGCTTCCTGCGCCAGGCCAGCCTGCGCAACCTGGCTCGGCTGCAGGATGATTTCGCCGTCTTCGCGCATCCGCATCAGGAGTCTGCGGACGCCGGCAATGACGGCGCGCCGTGGACGACCTGGCTGATGCTCGGCGGCCGCGGCGCCGGCAAGACCCGCGCCGGCGCCGAATGGGTGCGGGCGATGGTGGCCGGCACGCCGCCTTATGCGACGCGGCCGCACGGCCGGATCGCGCTGGTCGGCGAAAGCTGGCACGACGCCCGCGAGGTGATGGTGGAAGGCGAATCCGGCCTGCTGCGGATCACGCCGCGCCGCGAGCGCCCGGAATGGATCGCCACCCGCAGGCGGCTGGAATGGCCGAGCGGCGCGGTCGGCGAGGTGTTCTCCGCCGACGATCCGGATAGTTTGCGCGGCCCGCAATTCGAGGCGGCGTGGTGCGACGAGCTGGCGAAATGGCGCTACGCTGAAGCGAGCTTCGACATGCTGCAATTCGGGCTGCGGCTCGGCGCTCGGCCGCGGCAACTGATCACCACGACGCCGCGGCCGCTGCCGCTGATCAAGCGGCTGCTCGGCGATCCGCATACCCGCGTGACGCGGGCGCCGACCCGCGCCAACGCCGCGCATCTGTCGCCGGCGTTTCTCGAAACCGTGGTGGCGCGCTATGCCGGCACGCGGCAGGGCCGGCAGGAGCTCGACGGCGAACTGATCGAGGACCGCCCCGACGCGTTGTGGTCGCGCGACCGGATCGAGCGCGCCCGGGTCGGCGCGGCGCCGCCAATGGTGCGGATCGTGGTGGCGATCGATCCGCCGGGCTCGTCGCGGCCGGGCGCGGATGCCTGCGGCATCGTCGCGGCGGGGCGCAGCGCGGCCGGCGATTACTACGTGCTGGAGGACGTCTCCAGCGACCGGCTGTCGCCGGCGGCCTGGGCGGCGCGCGCGATCGCGCTGTATCACCGGCTCGAGGCCGATGCGATCATCGCCGAGGTCAATATGGGCGGCGAGATGGTGCGCGCGGTGCTGCACGAGACCGACGCCGCGATCCCGGTGCGCGAGGTCCGCGCCAGCCGCGGCAAATTCGTCCGCGCCGAGCCGGTGGCGGCGCTGTACGAACAGGGCCGGGTGCGGCACGTTGGCTGCTTTCCGCTGCTCGAAGACGAGATGTGCGATTTCGCACCCACCGGGCTGTCCTCCGGCCACTCGCCGGACCGGCTCGACGCCCTGGTGTGGGCGATCACCGCGCTGATCGGCGGCGCCCATGCGGGGGGGCCAAGGATGCGGGTGCTGTAGCTACGCGCCGCGCTCAGCAGTAGCCGTACCAGCCGCAGGCGTAGGGCAGGCGGCCGAAGATCAGGTTCGGATCGGTGCCGTAGTAGCTGCGGTACAGATACGAGCGCGGCTTGCCATAGTAGCCGTGCACGATCGGCGGCACGTCGACCTCCGGCGCATACACCGGCGTGCCGCTTTCCATCTCCAGCGATGGCCGCACGCCGCGCGGCTGCGGTTGCGGCTCGGCGAAGATCCTGCCGATCTTGCCGTGCATCGGCAGATCGGCGGCGCGCGCCGGCTGGGCCAGCGGCCACGCGATCAGCAACACAAGCACGACACGCAGCATCGCGGCACTCCGGATCAGGAGCCGCCAGGGTGGGGGATTATGGTTAATAAAGATTAACCAGCGGCGCGGCTGTGGCAGCCGTTGCTACCGCGCCAGCGCCGAGCCCCAGCTCTGCGCGGTGCGGGCGATCCAGTCGCGGTACAGCGTCAGCGGGGTGACGCCGGTGAGGCCGCCGCAGCCGGCGCTGTTGCCGGGGCCGGTCGACCACGACACCACGCCGACGACCACCAGCCGGTCGTTCTGCGCCTGCAGCGCCGGCCCGCCGGAATCGCCGGTGCAGGCACCTAAGCCGGCGCGGCCGCCGCCGGCGGCGGGATCGGTGAGGCGGATCTGCAGGCGGCCGGGGCGGCCGGTCGCGGTCAGCGTCGCGCTGCGCGCGGTGCCGCCGCTCTTGCCGTGGCCGCGCCGGGTGACGCCGATGCCGGCGACGGTGAAATCCTGGCCGGCGGCGAGCGGATCGTCCGGCGCCGGCCAGGAT
>NZ_QPFS01000190.1:0-6148 GCF_010906995.1 Rhodopseudomonas sp. WA056
GGGCGGCGCTGGCGCAGGGCGCGGGCCGGGCGGCGGCGCTTCCTTCTTCTTTTCCTCGGACGGGGCCGGCGCTGGGCCGCCCTGCACCGCCTGCGCGAGCAGCATCGGCGCGGACGCGCTTTCGGCCGCCGCGGGATGACCGATCAGCGACCCGAGCGTCAGCGCCGTGGTCGCGAGCAGTGCAACATTCAACTTCGTCATCAACAGACCCTCAATGGAGCAGGCGGATGTCGCGCGACGCAGTCGAACGGTGATCCGCCGTGTTCCGATCAACGACAAGGCGTGAGGCTCAATTGTGGCAGCCGGCTTCAGCCGAGGAGAAATAATTCCACCGCGTTCGAGCGTCGAACGCGGCGGTATTCATCACCAGTTCAGGACCGGGATAAGCAATACGGCGACAGACGTCGTGTTGGTACGCGACGTACTAACACGCGCGCCGTGACGACCTGACTCTCAGCGATCGCCGAGTTCATGCCACGCCGGGATTGGGAGCTCCCGGCCCGGGCGGCGACCGCAACGGCACTTCATCCGGCGTCTGCCCGGGTAGTTCGTTCGGCTGCGGCGGTCCGCCCGGCTCCTCGATCGGCGGCGGGATGTCGGGATTGGGATTGCCGGGAGGCTGCTCCAGCGGCGGCTCGGTCGGCGTGCCGGGCGTGCTCGGCGGCACCTCCGGCGGCGGCGTCGACGGACCCGGATCGTTCGGCACCTCTTGGGGTTCGCCGGGCGACATCTAGATTGCCACCTTGGCGTTGTCGCCGAGGTCGGGCCGGCCACCAGTCGCGGCGGCGACCATCATCTTGGCGTAGCTCACCAGCGTTCCGGGCGAGTCCCAATACTCGGCTTCCTCGGGTGTTACTTTAAGAACGCGGATATTCGGATCATCCGGGCTGTCCCACCACGCCTTGGCTTCGGTGCCGAACAGTTCCTTGATCTTGGCGCGATCGTCGCTGATCGCCGCATAGCCGGTAACCGAGACGTATTTTTGCGCGCTGGCGTTGGCGAAGCCGAGATTGACGTGATGATCGTTGGCGATCTCCTCGTCCTTGTGCCGGCGCACGTCGGTCAGAAAGTAGATCGCCTCTTCCTCGGGACGCACATAGGCGGCCATCGGCCGGGAGCGGATCTTTTCGCCGTCGCGCGTCGCCAGCATCGCGAAGGTGATCTTCTTCATCAGATCCCAGGCGTGCTGCGCATTGCCCTCGTTCCTCGTCACCGCCATGTCGCTCTCCCGTGTTCGTCAGCGGCGATAACGATCGCTTTGCGACGATGTTCCGATGAGGGCAAGGCAATGAGGCTGCGCCGTCATGGCGAGGAGCACAGCGACGCCGCAATCCATGCTCGGTGCACGCGCTTCTGTATTGCGCTTCGCTCGCAATGACGGGGTGAGATCGGTAGTCAAAACAAAACGGCCGGGCGAAAGCCCGGCCGTTGGTATCAGCACCGAGTTGCGCGCTTCAGATCTGGCGTTCGACCAGCTTGAGCTTGAGATTGGCGATCGCTTCCGACGGGTTGAGACCCTTCGGGCACGCCTTGGCGCAGTTCATGATGGTGTGGCAGCGATAGATCCGGAACGGATCTTCGAGGTTGTCGAGGCGCTCGCCGGTGGCCTCGTCGCGGCTGTCTTCGACCCAGCGGGTCGCCTGCAGCAGCGCGGCCGGGCCGAGGAAGCGGTCCGAGTTCCACCAGTAGCTCGGGCACGAGGTCGAGCAGCAGGCGCACAGGATGCATTCGTACAGGCCATCGAGCTTCTCGCGATCGGAGTGGCTCTGCCGCCATTCCTTCTGCGGGGTCGGCGTCACGGTCTGCAGCCAGGGCTGGATCGAGGCGTACTGCGCGTAGAAATTGGTGAGGTCGGGGACCAGATCCTTGACCACCGGCTGGTGCGGCAGCGGCGACACCTTCACCGCGTCGTCGCGCACGTCGTCCATCGCCTTGGTGCAGGCCAGCGTGTTCTCGCCGTCGATGTTCATCGCGCACGAGCCGCACACGCCTTCGCGGCAGGAGCGACGGAAGGTCAGGGTCGGATCGATGTTGTTCTTGATCCAGATCAGGCCGTCGAGAACCATCGGGCCGCAGTCGTGCTTGTCGACGTAGTACGTGTCGACGCTGGGGTTCTTGCCGTCGTCCGGATTCCAACGGTAGACGCGGAACTCACGAACCTCGGTCGCGCCTTCCGGCTTCGGCCAGGTCTTGCCGCCGACAATCTTCGAATTCTTCGGAAGTGCGAATTCAACCATCTCGTCTCACCCTCTCGTCATTCCGGGGCGCGCGAAGCGCGAACCCGGAATCTCGGTCCGTCGGTGCCGCTCGGGATTCCGGGTTCGTGCGCGTTCCGCGCACGCCCCGGAATGACGGGGCATGTCAGCGTAGTCGTCTCAATACACCCGCGGCTTCGGCGGGATGTACTGGACGTCGTTTGTCATCGTGTAGTCGTGCACCGGCCGGTAATCGATCGTCACGTCGCCCTTGTCACCGATCCAGGCCAGCGTGTGCTTCATCCAGGCGGCGTCGTCGCGGTCCGGGAAGTCCTCGCGGGCGTGAGCGCCGCGGCTCTCGGTGCGGTTGGCGGCCGAGTTCATCGTCACCACCGCCTGGACGATCAGATTGTCGAATTCCAGGGTCTCGACCAGATCCGAATTCCACACCAGCGAGCGATCCGACACGCCGACGTCGCCGACGCTGCCGTAGACGTTGGCGATCAGCTCCTTGCCCTCGGCGAGCACTTCGCCGGTGCGGAACACCGCGCAGTTGTTCTGCATCACGTGCTGCATCCGCTCGCGCAGCTTGGCAGTCGGAGTGCCGCCCTTGGCGTAGCGATACTTGTCGAGGCGCCCCAGCGACATCTCGGCCGAGTCCGCGGGCAGCTCCGGCTGCTTGCCGTTCGGCACCAGCTTCTCGGCGCAGCGCAGCGCCGCGGCGCGGCCGAACACCACGAGGTCGATCAGCGAGTTGGAGCCGAGGCGGTTGGCGCCGTGCACCGACACGCAGGCGGCTTCGCCGATCGCCATCAGGCCCGGCACCACCGCGTTGTCGTCGCCATCCTTCTTGGTGACGACCTCGCCGTGGAAGTTGGTCGGGATGCCGCCCATGTTGTAGTGCACGGTCGGCAGGATCGGGATCGGCTCGCGGGTGACGTCGACGCCGGCGAAGATCCGTGCCGATTCCGAGATGCCCGGCAGTCGTTCGTGCAGCACTTCCGGCGCCAGATGGTCGAGGTGCAGGAAGATGTGGTCCTTCTTCTTGCCGACGCCGCGACCTTCGCGCATTTCGATGGTCATCGCCCGCGAAACCACGTCGCGCGAGGCGAGATCCTTGGCGGACGGCGCATAGCGCTCCATGAAGCGCTCGCCCTCGGAATTGACCAGATAGCCGCCCTCACCGCGGGCGCCTTCGGTCACCAGACAGCCCGAGCCGTAGATGCCGGTCGGGTGGAACTGGACGAACTCCATGTCCTGCAGCGGCAGGCCGGCGCGCAGCGCCATCGCACCGCCGTCGCCGGTGCAGGTGTGCGCCGAGGTGCAGGAGGCGTAGGCGCGGCCGTAGCCGCCGGTGGCGAGAATCGTGGTCTGCGCCTTGAAGCGGTGGATGGTGCCGTCGTCGAGCTTCAGCGCCACGACGCCGCGGCAGCAGCCCTGATCGTCCATGATCAGGTCGATGGCGAAGAACTCGATGTAGAACTCCGCCGAATGCCGCAGCGCCTGGCCGTACATCGTGTGCAGCATGGCGTGGCCGGTGCGGTCGGCAGCCGCGCAGGTGCGCTGCGCCTGGCCCTTGCCGAAATCCATCGTCATGCCGCCGAACGGGCGCTGATAGATCTTGCCGTCCTCGGTGCGCGAGAACGGCACGCCCCAATGCTCGAGCTCGTACACGGCTTCCGGCGCGTTGCGGACCATGTATTCGATGGAGTCCTGGTCGCCGAGCCAGTCCGACCCCTTGACGGTGTCGTACATGTGCCAGCGCCAGTCGTCCTTGTGCATGTTGCCGAGCGAGGCCGAGATGCCGCCTTGCGCCGCCACGGTGTGCGACCGGGTCGGGAACACCTTGGTGATGCAGGCGGTGCGCAGTCCCGCCTCGCTGCAGCCGACCACCGCGCGCAGGCCAGCGCCGCCGGCGCCAACCACCACGACGTCGTAGGTGTGGTCCTCGATCGGATAGGCGGTACCGCCCGCCGCCGCAGCGCCGTTGCCGCTCACCGCCATGCCTTAAACTCCGGATGCCATTTTGAAGATCGCAAAGATCGCGGCGAGCGCCACGGCGATCGAGAAGAAGTTGTTGGCCATCACCGTGACCAGCTTGAGCTTTTCGTTCTGGATATAGTCTTCGATCACCACCTGCATGCCGATCTTCATGTGGATCGCAGAGGCGATGATGAACAGGATCATGACCAGCGCGATCAGCGGCGAGCCGAGGATCTGGGCGGCGGCGGCCTGATTGCGGCCGAGCAGCATCATGATCACCACGATGGTCGGCAGGATCAGCAGCGTCATCGCCACGCCGGTGATGCGCTGGCGCCAGAAATCCGAGGTTCCGGAACCGGCGGGGCCGAATTTGCGCACCTTGCCGATCGGGGTCCGCATCGAGGTCGGCTTGCGCGCGCCGTGCGCGTCGCCGCTCATCGCGCCACCCCCATCGAGTAGGCGATCACCCAGAGCAGCACCGTCAGTACGATGCCGCCGATCAGTGCCGCCCAGGTCAGCCATTCGCGGTCGGCGGTCTTGAAGCCGTAGCCGAGGTCCCAGACGAAATGCCGTACGCCGCTGAGCAGATGGTGCATCAGCGCCCAGGTGTAGCCGAACACGATGAGCCGGCCGATCCAGCTCCCGGTAAAGGCCTGGACGTTGGCATAGGCCGCCGGGCCGGCGGCGCAGGCGATCAGCCACCATGCCAGCAACAGGGTTCCGGAATACAGGGCAATGCCGGTGGCGCGATGAACGATGGACATCGTCATCGTCAGGCTCCAGCGGTAAGCCTGCATGTGGGGCGAAAGTGGTCGTTCGATCCTGGCGGTCATCGGCTCAATCGGTTGGCGGCGAGCGGACAGGGCCCCGGGGAGAGGCTCGCGAAGGTGCCTCTATTTACGAAGCCCGTTCAATCAGCGCAACGATGAAATGACATTGACAGAAGTTGAATTCATTTCTTGAAGTCCCGTCGATGCAAATCCTTGCGAGCCATCCCCGGCGACCGGGGCGGGTTCGGCGCTGAAGTTCGATTCACAACCAGCGGACCCTGTCCGCCGGCTGTCGCCAAGACCGGCGGTGCCGGCTTGGTGCGAACTGGACGAATTCTGATCGACAACCCGCGGCGCGACTTTCGCGACTTTTGGCAGCGTGCGACAGTTTGGCCGGCCTCGCCAGTATTTTTGATTCCGCAGTCCACCACCGCACTGTTGCAATGAGTCACGACCATCATCACCACCACCACGGGCCGGGCGCGGTTCACGACGTCGGCGGTCACAGTCACGTGCCGAAGGATTTCGGCCGGGCTTTCGCGATCGGCATCGCGCTCAACGTCGGCTTCGTGATCGCCGAGGCGGCATTCGGTTACTTCAGCAACTCGATGGCGCTGATCGCCGACGCCGGCCACAATCTATCCGACGTCGCCGGGCTGGTGGTGGCGTGGATCGCCGCCGGGCTGTCGAAGCGTCCGCCGTCGGCGCGCTATACCTACGGCCTGCGCGGCTCCTCGATCCTGGCGGCGCTGTTCAACGCGATCTTTCTGCTGCTCGCAGTCGGCGCGATCGGTTGGGAGGCGATCGTAAGGCTGTTCGCACCCGAGCCGGTCGCAGGTACTACGGTGATGATCGTCGCCGGGATCGGCATCGTCATCAATGCCGCCACCGCCTGGTTGTTCGCGTCCGGCCGCCACAGCGATCTCAACATCCGCGGCGCTTACTTGCATATGGCGGCGGATGCCGCGGTGTCGGCCGCCGTGGTGGTGGCCGGCGTGATCATCCTGGTTACCGGCTGGTACTGGATTGATCCGGCTGTGAGCCTGCTGGTCGCCGTGGTGATCGTGTGGGGCACCTGGGGGCTGCTCCGCGACTCCACCGCGCTGTCGCTCGCCGCGGTGCCGCGCGGCATCGATCCGGCGGCGGTACGCACCTTCCTGTCGAAGCTCCCCGGCGTGACGCAGGTTCACGACCTGCATA
>NZ_QPFS01000191.1:0-5780 GCF_010906995.1 Rhodopseudomonas sp. WA056
GCGTAGCAGAGCCGGACGCAGCTGGTGGCGAACGACGGGTTGGAGAATTTGTAGGGCGCGAAAGTGTCGTCCGCGGTCGAGAACTGAATGTCGCCCTCGAGACCGAACACGATGTTGCCGGACTGCCAGTTGTAGCCGCCCTGCAGGCCGCCGGAGAAGCCCGACGGCTTGGTGATGTTGTTGGTGACGTTGCCCCAGCCGTAACCGAGATTGCCGCCCAGATAGGGGCCGGCCCAACTGAAGGCGTTGAGCGGCTGATTGACCGTATAGGGCGCGTTCGACCGGTAGTACCCCATGTCGGCCGCCTGAGCCGTCGACATCCCCGCGGCGATCATGGCCGCCGCTGCCAGTGTAACTTTACGCATCTTACTCTCCTCGACGACCCGGCCGCGCCAGCGGCGGCGCGATCAGCGTCCAGTCATCGGCCTCCCGCGGCCGATGGGAAAATGTCCCGAATGGTTACGGCTTTCCTCTCTTTTCCCGTCGAATTTATCGAGAGTTTTAAGTTAAGCGGTTCTTAACCCGCGGACCGATCCGGCGCGCATTGTTAACAAAATCTTACTTCCCGGTCTTCGCGGCAACACCATGGCAAGACAGGCGAATTTCGCGCGGGGCTGGTTCCGGCGAGGCGCTGCGCTGGCAACCGCGGAAGCGAGCGCATAGGTTGGGGCCGCCATGATTCACGATCCCGCCGAGCCCGGAACGGCCGCGGCCGCACCGTCCGCCGACGCCCCCTCTCCCGCCGTGGCTGCGCCTGCCGCGGGGGCGTCCCCTGCTGTCGGAGCGCAGGACATCGACGCCGCCACCGCTGCGCTGGCGGTCGAAGAGGACGACGAGGCGCGGCTGCCGGAGGTCGAGGACGAGCCCGAGGGGGACGGCGCCGGGCCGATGGCGGTCGGCCGCTCGGCGATCGCGCGCGCGGTGCGGCTGGCCCCGACCTCGCCCGGCGTCTATCGGATGCTGAACGAAGGCCGCGACGTGCTTTACGTCGGCAAGGCCAAGAACGTGAAGAAGCGGCTGGCGTCCTACGCCCGCCCCACGGGGCAGGTGCTGCGAATCGCCCGCATGATCGCGCTCACCGTCGAGCTCGAGGTGATCTCCACCACCACCGAGACCGAGGCGCTGCTGCTCGAAGCCAACCTGATCAAGCAGCTCCGGCCGCGCTTCAACGTCCAGCTCCGCGACGACAAGTCGTTCCCCTACATCCTGATCACCGGCGACCATTGGGCGCCGCAGATCCTCAAGCATCGCGGCGCGCAGAGCCGGCCAGGACGGTATTTCGGTCCGTTCGCCTCGGCCGGCGCGGTCAACCGCACCATCACGGCGCTGCAGCGTGCGTTCCTGGTGCGATCCTGCACCGATTCGTTCTTCGAAAGCCGCACCCGCCCCTGCCTGCTCTATCAAATCCGCCGCTGCGCCGGGCCGTGCACCGGCGAGGTCGACTTCCCAGGTTACAGCGAGCTTGTGCGCGAGGCGACCGACTTCCTGTCGGGCCGCAGTCGGGCGGTGAAGCAGTTGCTCGCCGCCGAGATGGAGAAGGCGTCGGGCGAGCTCGAATTCGAGACTGCGGCGCTCTACCGCGACCGGCTGGCGGCGCTGTCGGCGATCCAGTCCCAGCAGGGCATCAATCCGCGCACCGTCGAAGAAGCCGACGTGTTCGCGATCCATCAGGACGGCGGCTATTCCTGCGTCGAGGTGTTCTTCTTCCGCACCGGGCAGAACTGGGGCAACCGCGCCTACTTCCCGCGCGCCGAGAAGACCTTCACGCCGGCCGAAGTGCTCGGCGCCTTCGTGGCGCAGTTCTACGACGACAAGCCGCCGCCGAAGCTGATCCTGCTGTCGCATGAGATCGACGAGGCCGAGCTGCTCGCCGACGCGCTGTGCGTCAAGGCCGGCCACAAGGTCGAAGTCTCGGTGCCCAAGCGCGGCGAGAAGAAGGAACTGGTCACCCACGCCCAGACCAATGCGCGCGAAGCGCTCGGCCGCAAGCTCGCCGATACCGCGACCCAGGCCCGGCTGCTGGACAGCCTCGCCACCACGCTCGGCCTGCCGAAGGCTCCGCAGCGGATCGAGGTCTACGACAACAGCCACATCCAGGGCACCAATGCGGTCGGCGCGATGATCGTCGCCGGCCCGGACGGCTTCATCAAGAACCAGTACCGCAAGTTCAACATCAGATCCGAAGGACTGACGCCCGGCGACGACTACGCAATGATGCGCGAAGTGCTGCAGCGACGGTTCAAACGGCTGGCGGCGTTGCAGACCGATGGCGGCGATGCCGAACCGGCCGACAAGTCCAAAGACGACGAGGTGCCGCAATGGCCGGACCTCGTCATTATCGACGGCGGCCGCGGCCAGCTCAACGCCGCGCGCGAAGCGCTGTCCGGCATCGGCCTGACCGACCAGGTCACGCTGCTCGGCGTCGCCAAGGGACCGGACCGCGACGCCGGACGCGAGACGCTGTTCCTGCCCGACCGCGACGCGATCAAGCTCGAGCCGCGCGACCCGGTGCTGTATTTCATCCAGCGGCTGCGTGACGAGGCTCATCGCTTCGTGATCGGCTCGCACCGCACGCTGCGCAAGAAGGACATCCGCGAGGCCGGACTGCAGGAGATCCCAGGCATCGGCCCGACCCGCAAGCGGGCGCTGCTGCTGCATTTCGGCACGCTGAAGGAAATCGAGCGCGCGTCGATCGCCGACCTCGGCAAGGTTCCGGGCATCAGCGCCGAAAGCGCGCGGCGAATCTTCGAGTTCTTCCATGCTCGGCCGGGATGATGCACGCCTTCTCCGACCAAAGTCGGCGGGATCGAACCGTGCCGCGCCCCATGCGGATTTCACCTTTTCCTGATACGGAACGGAGACGCCGGGGTCGGAGGTTGACCTTCCGTCACGGGCAGTATTGGTAAGCTCGATGAACAACGTCTCGACCAGAGCGCCGGTGCGGGGAACGAAGACGTCTCTGACGCTTCCGAACATCCTCACCTATGCGCGGATCGCCGCGATTCCGGTGGTGGTCGGCTGCATTTTCGCGCAGTCGATCCTCGGCGGCCCGCTGGCGCTGCGCTGGGTGGCGCTCGCGGTGTTCATCGCCGCAGCGATCACCGACTTTCTCGACGGCCATTTCGCCAGGATCTGGGATCAGCAATCGGCGTTCGGCCGGATGCTCGATCCGATCGCCGACAAGCTGCTGGTAGCATCCTGCCTGCTGATGCTGGCGGCCGACAGTATCATCCACGGCTGGACGCTGTGGGCCGCGATCGTGATCCTGTGCCGCGAGATCCTGGTCTCGGGGCTGCGCGAATACCTCGCCGCGCTGCGGGTCAGCGTGCCGGTAACCCGGCTGGCGAAATGGAAGACCACCGCGCAGCTCATCGCGATCGGCTTCCTGCTCGCCGGTGAAGCCGGCAACGAAGTGCTGCCGTTCACGACCGAGATCGGCGTGTCGCTGCTGTGGCTGTCGGCGCTGCTGACGATGTACACCGGTTACGACTATTTCCGCGCCGGCATCCACCATCTGATCGAAGAGGATCAGGCATGAAGGTGAAGTATTTCGCCTGGGTGCGCGAGCGGATCGGCGTTGACGAAGAGACCGTCGAGCCGCCGCCGGCGGTGACCACCATCGCCGAGCTGATCGGCTGGCTGGCGGCGCGCGGCGACGGCTACGCGCTGGCTTTCGACAAACCGGGCGTGATCCGCGCCGCGATCGATCGCGCCCATGTCAGCGCCGAAACGCCGATCCAGGGCGCGCGCGAGGTCGCGTTCTTCCCGCCGATGACCGGTGGCTGAGCCGGCGTGGGCACGGGATGATCCGATGACCGTTCCGGTGACCATCCGTATTCAGGAAGCCGATTTCGATCTCGCCGCCGAGACCTCGGCGATGACGAAGGACCGCACCGACATCGGCGCGGTGGTGTCGTTCACCGGCCTGTGCCGGGGCGTCGAAGGCGACGACACCGTCACGGCGCTGACGCTCGAGCACTATCCCGGCATGGCCGAGGAGGAGATCCAGCGCCATGCCGATGAGGCGGTCGAACGCTGGCCGATCACCGCGCTGACGATCATTCACCGCGTCGGCCGCCTGGTGCCGGGCGACAACATCGTGCTGGTGCTGGCGGCGTCGGCGCATCGCCAGGCGGCGTTCGCGGCGGCGGAATTCCTGATGGACTATCTCAAGGCCAACGCGCCGTTCTGGAAGCGCGAGGAGCGCTCCGGCGAGTCGCGCTGGGTCGAGGCGCACAGCCGCGACGATGCCGCGATGGCGCGATGGAGCAAGGATTGATGGCGAAGAAAACAAAGGCGAAGGCCGCCAAGCCGAAAGCTGCTAAGATGGCCGCCGCGAAGGCGAAACCCGCCAAGCGCGGCGCCGCGGCCAAGGTCACCGCGCCCAAGCCGCCGAAGGTGGCTGCGGGGGAGCTGGTCACACTGCTCGATTTCGTCCGCTACGCCGTCAGCCGCTTCGCCGAAGCCGGCGTGGTGTTCGCGCACGGCACCACCGATCCGATCGCCGAAGCTGTTTTCCTGGTCGGAGAAGCGCTGCATCTGCATCCCGATCAGTTCGAGATGTTCGCTTCCGCCCGCGTCACCGCGCGCGAAGCCGCCGCGATTCTCGGCCTGATCGAGCGCAGGATCGCCACACGGGTGCCGGCGGCATACCTCGTCAACAAGATCTACATGCGCGGCGTGCCGTTCTACGTCGACGAGCGGGTGATCGTGCCACGCTCCTTCATCGGCGAACTGCTCGACTCACATTTCGACGGCGGCGACACCTCGCTGATCGATACGCCGGAGGCGGTCGAGCGCGTGCTCGACCTTTGCACCGGCTCGGGCTGCCTTGCGATCCTTGCGGCCTACGCCTTCCCGAACGCGACGGTCGATGCCGTCGATCTGTCGAAGGATGCGCTCGCGGTCGCGACGCGCAATGTCGCCGAGCACCGGCTCGACGATCGCGTCAGCCTGTATCACGGCGACCTGTTCGGCCCGCTCGGCGACGAGCGCTACGACCTGATCATCACCAACCCGCCTTACGTCGACGCCGACGGAATGGCCAGCCTGCCGGCGGAGTGCCGCGCCGAGCCGGCGATGGCGTTCGACGGCGGCGACGACGGCCTCACCATCATCCGCCGCATCCTCGCCGAGGCGAAGGATCATCTCATGCCCGACGGCGGCCTGCTGTGCGAAGTCGGCCGCTGCCGGCCGCAGATCGAAGACCAGTTCCCGCAGCTCCCGCTGCTGTGGCTCGACAGCGAAGATTCCGAAGCCGAAGTGTTCTGGATCGCCGCAGCGGATTTGTAGCTTCCGACGCGCACCGTCATTCCGGGGCGCGAACGCAGTTCGCGAACCCGGAATCTCGACCTGTTCTGCGCCGTGCGAAACAATCTCTGGATTCCGGGTTCGCTCGCTTCGCGAGCGCCCCGGAATGACGTCGAAAAAACGGACTACTCGCCCGCCCCGAACCGCAGGAAGGTGAACTCGGTGTCGTCATAGGCGCGGCGGTCGAGTTCGGTGTAGCCGGCAGGAGCCGTGAAGCCGGCTTCCTTGGCTTCCTCGACGATCACCAGCGCGCCCTGCAGCAGCCAGCCGCCGTCGCGCAGCGACGCGAGTGAAGCCTCCGCAAGCTGCTTGCGGTACGGCGGATCGAGAAACGCGACGCCGAACGGTTCGACCGGATGCGCCGGCCCGAGATTGGCGGCGTCGCGGCGATACACCTTGCTGACGCCGCCGAGCCCGAGCGCCTCGACATTGGCGCGCAGCAGCGCACGCGCCTCGGCACCGTTGTCGAC
>NZ_QPFS01000192.1:0-5579 GCF_010906995.1 Rhodopseudomonas sp. WA056
GGAGGGGACCACTTCGGGGCGCTGCGACATTGTCGTCCCGGAACATCAGCGGCGGCCGGGCATTGCCCTACCAGACCGACGAGGCCCATGCGCTGGCTACTTTCTCGTCGGACATCGGATCGTTCGAGTGGACGTCGCAGTCGCTTGAACGTGGGTCCGGACGCGACCGACGCGACCGGATCGGAGAGCCCCGTCCCGTCCCCCGCCGGGCGGGGCTCTTCTTCGTCGGCCAGGCCATCTCGCTCGGTCACTTCCCTCCACTTGTGACAGAACACGGCAGCGTACGGTTCTGATTCTATCGGTGCCGGAAATGCTCTAAAGTTCCGTCCTCCGGCCGGTTCGCGCGCCGGTGCGGCGTCTCACCCGCCGAAATCATCCGCACAGCAAACGGCCCTGGCCGATCCCGATGATCGCAACGCCCTCCCTTCACAGCCTGGCGCTGCTGCTGCTGCTGAGTTTCTTTCTCGGCTTTGCGTTCGAGGATTTCTTCGAACAGCGCAAATCGGCGCGTCCTGGCGGCGTCCGAACTTTTCCACTGCTGTCTGTCGGCGGCGGCGTGCTGTACTGGCTGGATCCGACCCGTCTGGTCGCTTTCACCGGCGGCCTCGTGGTGCTCGGTATCTGGCTGTCGATCTTCTACACTGTGCATTTGCGCGAACGCGACGATCAGGGCGAACGCAACGCCGGGCTGGTGGTGCTGCTGCTCAACATCCACGCTTACCTGCTCGGCGCGGTCACACTGGCGCTGCCGCATTGGGTCGCGGTCGGCATGACGGTGACCGCGGTGATGCTGCTGACAGGGCGCGACTGGCTGCACCGGCTGGTGCACAAGGTCGACACCCGCGAAATCACCACCGCGGCGCAATTCCTGATCCTCAGCGGCGTCGTGCTGCCGCTGCTGCCGGCCGAGCCGGTCACTTCGCTGACCAGCATCACGCCCCGGCAGGTGTGGCTGGCGCTGACGCTGGTGTCGGCGCTGTCCTATGCCAGTTATCTGGCACAGCGCTATTGGCGGCGCGCCGCGCAGGGGCTGTGGATGGCTGGCCTCGGCGGGCTGTATTCCTCGACCGCCACCACCGTGGTGCTGGCGCGGCAGGCCGCCGTCAGCGAGGCGTTCCGCCGTCAGGCGGTGGCCGGCATCACGCTGGCCACCGGCATCATGTATCTGCGTATCCTGGTGGTGATCGCGGTGTTCAACATCGCGCTGGCGCGCGAACTGGCGGCGCCGATGCTGGGGCTCGCAGCAATCGCCCTGTCGATCGCAGCGCTGCAATATATGATCATCAAGGCGCCCAGCGGCGAAGCCACCCAACCATCGGAGCGCGGCAACCCGCTCGAACTGGGCGCCGCCGCGGTATTCGCAGGATTGTTCGTCGCGATCTCGCTGGCCTCGACCTGGGTCAAGACCGAATTCGGCACCCAGGGCATCTATTGGCTGGCGGCGATCGTCGGGTTCTCCGACATCGACCCGTTCGTGCTCAACCTGGCGCAGGGCGGCACCGCCGGGATCGGCGAACATGCGGTGGCAATCGCGGTGCTGATCGCGGCATCGTCCAACAATGTCTTGAAGGCGGCCTATGCGATCGCGTTCGGCGGTCGCCGCACCTGGCAGAGCGCGGTCGTCCTGGTGGCGCTGGCGATCGGCGGCGCGGCGCTGGCGGCGTGGCTGGCACAGGTCGCGTGAGCGGCGGCGAGCGTCAGCCGCGCTTCAGCATCGACAGCAGCGACGTGGTGGCCTTGTAGCTCTGCACCGCGTTGTCGCGGAACGCCGGGGTCCAGTTGGTCGCGGTGCGCTCCTCGGCGCTCATCCCCGAATAGGCGTTGAGCAGGCCGAGGCTGAAATCCGCCGGGTTGCCGGAGGTCTGGCTCTGCTTCAGCGCCGTCAGGATGCTGGCGCGGTTGCGGCCGTCGAGCTCGCGCTTGGCGGCAAACACCTCTTCCTGCGAGAACAGATCGTCCTTGTTGAGCGAGATCGCCGACAGTGCGCGATTGTCGAGCACCGACAGATCCGCCTGCTGGCCGGTCTTGCGCGCCGGATCGTACACCAGCAGCTTGCCGGCGGCGGTCGCCTGCTTGGCCTGATCGTCGAGCGTGGCGCGTGCCTGCTTGGCGACGCTGCCGAAATCCTGGGTCGTGGTGGCGCTGCCCGACGGATAGCGCGCCAGATAGGCGGCCACCGGATCGTTGCTGATGCCGGCCGGGATCTTCGACGGATCGCTCTGCGTCGCCGCCAGCCCCTTGGTGATCGCAGCGCGCTCGGCCTGCCAGATCGCGGTCGCCTTCTCTTCGCTCGAGGCGCCGTCGAGATAGCTGGCAGCCGCCTTGTACACGGTGCTGTAGTCGCCGATCAGCTTGGCGGTCTGCGTCGCCGGCGACAGCGCGGCGTTGAACTGCGCGATCCGGTTGGTCGCCGCCAGCGTCTGCTCGGCCTCGGTGAACCGGCCGCCGGCATTGGAGGCGATCGCGAACAGCGCCCGGCGGTCGAGCCCCGACAGGTCGACCGTCGGCTTGCCGCTTGCGTCGTAGGGCGCGGAGACGTTCGCCGCCTTGTACAGCTTGTCGATCGCGGCGCGGCTGTCGCTGATCACCGCGGAGTAATCCTTGGAAGAGCCGCCGGCGAGCTGCGCCCGCGCCGCCGCCGACAGCGTGAGCTGGGTCGCCGCGTTGCTGGCGCTCGGCAGCACATCGTCGCTGGTTGCGTTCAGAATGCCCGCCAGCGAGGTCTGCGCGCCCGCGGTCCGCGCATAGGCGGCGCCGTATTGCGCGTAATTGTTCAGGCCGTTGGTGATGCTGGTCATGGCATGGCGCCCCGCTGCCGAGGAGGACGGTTAAGGAACCGTTACCGCGAGCCAACCTGTCAGGACATGGTTAACGACCGGTTAATTGTTTCGCGATGTTGCTGATCGGTGCAGCTTTTGAGGGGGACGGAGCCTCGAGGACACGGCCTCCCCTCCGTCATTCCGGGGCGCTCCGCTTCGCCAAGAGCACCGTCATTCCGGGATGCGTGCGACAGCACGCAGACCCGGAATCTCGCAGCTATCGCAGAGGGTGACGCAGCGATGCGCTTGGCAGGTACCGTGCACGACCACATCGCGATTCCGGGTTCGCTCGCTGACGCGAGCGCCCCGGAATGACGGTGCGGTTAGTCCTGGATCTTCGAAAAATCCGCCACCGCGCGGGTCGCGGCGCGGATTTCGTTGAGCAGCTTCAGGCGGTTTTCGCGGACGGCCTTGTCGTCGGCGTTGACCGTCACCTTATCGAAGAACGCATCGACCGCCGGCCGCAGACCCGCCATCGCGGTCATCGCCGCGGCGAAGTCTTCCTTGGCGACGGCCGCACCGGCCTCCGCCTTGGCACGGTCGATCGCGGCGGCGAGTGCCCTCTCCTCATCCTGCGCATACAGCGAAGCATCCGGCGCGCCGTCGAATGCGCGGCCGTCCTTCTTCTCCTCGATGCGCAGAATGTTGGCGGCGCGCTTGGTGCCGGCGAGCAGATTCTTGCCGTCGTCGGTGGCCAGAAACGCCGCCAGCGCCTCGACGCGGCGGACGATCATCAGGATGTCGTCCTGGCCTTCCAGCGCGAACACCGCGTCGACGAGATCGTGACGAGCGCCTTGGTCGCGGAGCTGGACCTTGAGGCGGTCGGCGAAGAAGGAGAGGAGGTCTAGTGCAGCCTTTCTCATCTGCCCGGCGACCAGATCTGCTTCTGCAATCTGGCGATACCGAAATGCCGTCGCAAGTTCAGAAATCGAGATGATCGTACCAGGGGGAAGCTCATCTTCGACGCGCTGCACCAGTTCCATCGCCGCGCGGAACTCATCGAACAAGACAGCCTTCGCGTTACGAGCGAACGGCCGCGCCGATAGATCGAAGATGTTCAATCTGAGCTTGTTGTCGACGATCAGCCTAATCACCCCCAGCGCCGCCCGCCGCAGCGCATACGGGTCCTTGCTGCCCGTCGGCTTCTCGTCGATCGCCCAGAATCCGACCAGCGTGTCGAGCTTGTCGGCCAGCGCGACCGCGATGCTGACCGGATCGGTCGGGACGCGATCGGCCGGCCCCTGCGGCTTGTAGTGTTCCTCGCACGCTGCGGCGACAGAGGCATCTTCGCCCTGGGCCAGCGCGTAGTACTTGCCCATCAGGCCCTGCAGTTCGGGGAATTCGCCGACGACCTCGGTGAGCAGGTCCGCCTTGCAGAGCTTCGCAGCGCGCTTGGTCTTTTCGACATCGGCGCCGACCAGCGGCGCGATCTCGGCGGCGAGGCGTTCGATGCGTTCGATGCGCTCGGCCTGGGTGCCGAGTTTTTCGTGGAACACGATCTGATCGAACTTCGGCAGCCGGTCTTCCAGCTTGGTCTTCAGATCGGTCTCGTAGAAGAACTTCGCGTCCGAAAGCCGCGCGCGGATCACGCGCTCGTTGCCGGCGGTGATCGCGGCGCCGCCGTCGCTGGCTTCGATATTCGCGGTAAGGATGAACTTGTTGGCGAGCTTGCCGGTCGCAGGATCGGCGACCACGAAGCACTTCTGGTTGGCGCGGATGGTGGCGCGGATCACTTCGTCCGGGATCGACAGGAAGTCCTTGTCGAACGAGCCCATCAACGGCACCGGCCACTCGACCAGGCCGGAGACTTCGTCGAGCAGCCCCTGATCCTCGACCAGTTCGTAGTTCTGCGCCTGCGCCAGCGTTTTCGCGTCGGCCAGGATGATGTCCTTGCGCCGGGCCGGATCGAGCACGACCTTGGCGGCGAACAGCTTGGCCTCGTAGTCCTCGAAGCGGCGCACCTCGAACGCATCCGGCGCCATGAAGCGATGGCCGCGCGTGGCTTGCCCAGCCTCGATGCCGTCGACGTTGAAATGCACCACGTCGGGCTCTTCGGTGTCGATGCCGAAGGTCGCGACGATCGAATGCAGCGGCCGCACCCATTGCAGCGCGCCGGGCTTGGCCGACCGCGCGCCCCAGCGCATCGACTTCGGCCACGGGAAGGTGCGGACGATGACGGGCAGGATTTCGGCAATCACCTCGATCGCCGGCCGGCCCGGCTTCTCGATCAGCGCGACATAGAAGTCGCCTTTCTTCGGATCGCGCTGGATCTTGGCCTCGTCCAGCGAGGCGAGCCCGGTGGCCTTGAGAAAGCCCTGCACGGCGGCATCCGGCGCGCCGACCTTCGGCCCCTTGCGCTCGTCCTTCAGATCCGGCTGCCGCGCCGGAATGCCATGCACCGTCAGCGTCAGCCGCCGCGGCGTCGCAAACGCTTTCGCGCCCTCGTAGACGAGCCCTTCGGCGACGAGCTTGTCGGTGACCAGCCGCTTCAGATCATCAGCAGCCTTCCCCTGCATCCGCGCCGGGATTTCTTCGGAGAACAGTTCGAGGAGGAGATCGGGCATTTAGATTTGATTCCGTGCGCGCGGCACCCCCACCCCCGACCCCTCCCCGCAAGGGGGAGGGGAGACGGCGCAGTGCCTGGGAAAACGACTGACTTCGCCATCGCGAAGCCTGCAAAGAGAATTCATCAGTTCGCCTCCCGACGACGCCCGCGCGGCTTACGAGGCTTGCGTGGTCGTGGCTCCCCTCCCCCTTGCG
>NZ_QPFS01000193.1:0-5556 GCF_010906995.1 Rhodopseudomonas sp. WA056
CCAACATGCAGCGCGCGTACCCTGCGATGGCGATCGAGGTGCAGAATGCGCTCGGCCTTGGCGGCTTCGCCTTCGACATGAACGTCGCCTGCTCGTCGGCGACCTTCGGGCTGAAGACCGCGGCGGATTTCGTCGGCGGCGGCTCGGTCGATGCGGTGCTGATGGTCAATCCGGAGATCTGCTCCGGCCATCTCAACTTCCGCGACCGCGACAGTCACTTCATCTTCGGCGACGTCGCCACCGCGGCGATCGTCGAGCGCGCCGATGATGCCGACGGCGGCTGGTCGATCCTCGGAACCAAGCTGAAGACGCAGTTCTCCAACAACATCCGCAACAACGCCGGCTTCCTCAACCGCGCCTGGCCCGCGGGACGCGACAACGCCGACAAGCTGTTCGTGCAGCAGGGCCGCAAGGTATTCAAGGAAGTGGTGCCGCTGGTCTCGGAGATGATCATCGAGCACGCCCGCGAGATCGGCATCGATCCGCACGGCCTGAAGCGGATGTGGCTGCACCAGGCCAACATCAACATGAACGAGATCATCGGCCGCAAAGTGCTGGGCCGCGATCCGACGCCGGAAGAGAACGTCATCATTCTCGACGACTACGCCAACACCTCGTCGGCCGGCTCGATCATCGCCTTCCACAAGCACCAGGACGACATGGCGCCCGGCGACCTCGGCCTGATCTGCTCGTTCGGCGCGGGGTATTCGGCCGGCACGGTGTTCGTGCAGAAGCGGTAGCAGTCTCGCACGCCGGCTCAAGCCTGCGCCGTCGCCACCGCGTCGCGCGCAGACGCGGCGCCCGCGTCGAACAGCACGAAGCGGTTGCGGCCGGCGCGCTTGGCGGCGTAGAGCGCCGCATCGGCCTCCGCAAAAGCGGCGTCGATCGAGCTGCCCGAGCCCACCCGGCAGGCGCCGATCGAGACCGTCAGCGCGATATCCTGCCCGTCGTCGGATCGGATCGGCGCGGCGTTCATCGCATCGACCATGCGTGCGCACAGCTCTCGCAGGGCGTCAGCATCGCGATCCTCGACCAGCACCACGAACTCGTCGCCGCCCCAGCGCGCGCAGGTGTCCCGCTCGGTAAGCAGCGGCGTCAGCCGCCGCGCGGTTTCGCACAGCAGCCGATCGCCGGCCAGATGGCCGAACAAATCGTTGACGTCCTTGAAGTCGTCGAGATCGATCAGCAGCAGCCCGCCCGATCGCGGCGCCAACGGCGACTGCGCCAGCCACTGCTCCAACACCTGGGTGAAACCCCGACGGTTGGGAATCTCGGTCAAGAGATCGACATTGGCGAGACGCCGCAGCTTCTCGGTTCGCTCATCGACCAGATCCTCGAGCACGCGGGTGTGGTCGCGCACGGCGAGCGCCATGCCCGACAAGGTGCGCGACAGTCGGCCGATCTCGTCCCTGCCCTGGTCGACGACGATATTGTCGAAGTCGCCGTCTTCGACCCGCCGCGCGGCGGCCTCGACGGTGGCGAGCCGATCGAGCACCACCCGGCGGAACAGGATGGTGACGAGCGCGACCGCCGCCGTCATCATCACGATCAGCAACAACGCGATCGGGGTGAACAAGCGGCGATCGATGATGGCGTCGATGTCCATCAGCGTCACGTTGAACCAGCCGAGCTGGTCGAGATAGCCGACGCCGACCAGGACCTCGCGCCCCCCGATGTTCATGAAGCGCGACTCCACCGCCGCGGGGCCGGCGGAGACGCGCTGCATCATGGCGGCGAGTTCGGCGGCGTCCGCGGGACTGTCGACCTGCTGGAAGATCGTCTTCTTGGTCTTGGTGTCCTTGGTGAGGCTGTGGAAATCGACCATCGCCGGATCGCGATGCGCCTGGATGGCGCCGGCACGATCGACGAACATGCTGGTGACGCCGGTCTGCGGCAGCGCCACCACCTCGCGGATGAACTCGCTGAGGTCGACGCCGGTGCCGATCACGCCGAGAATCCGGCCCTGCTCGCTGATGACGCAGTTGATCCAGACTTTGGTGACGGCGAGATTGTCGTCGCGATCGACATTGAGCTGGCAGCCCTGTCCGGCCGCGATCGTCTTGAAATACCAGCCGTCACGCGGATTGTCGCGCCTCACCTGATAGCGAAGCTGGCTGCCGTCGTGGCTGTTCTGGGCATCGTTGAAGTAATAATTGCCGGACTGGTCGACGACGAAGAAATAGCTCTTGTCGTGAAACGACAGCCGGTAGTGCTCGAGCTCGGCCAGCCCGCGCTTGGCCTTGTCGGGATCGGCCTCGTCGCGGGCCCAGTCGCGCACCGCCGGCGACCGGGCGACCGTCTCGGCCAGCGACACCTCCCGGATCAGCGCCTCGAGGCCGCGGTAGCGGTCGAACAGCACCTGCTTCTCGGCGAACAACGTGCCGAGCGCCACCACGGTCTTACGGGTCAGGAATTCGAACGCCACATAGGCCGGCACGGCGACCAGCCCGAACACGCAGACGGTGACGACCAGAAACCGCGTCTTGAGGCTGGTGGCAATCTGATTCCAGAGAAAGCGCATCGGGCTTGGTGTCATCTCCGCCGAAACAAGCCATCGTTCCGAGCGACCGCCGAATTCGGCTGCGCCGACTAAACCACATACAAGTCAGATCTGAAGGCTTCACTAATGGTTCGCGCTGTGGTGCCGATCGTCCCGATCATCGATCGCCGCCGGACCGACCGGAGATGTCCGCCAGACCATGCGTCATCGCCGCTGGTGTTCGAACGACGCCGACGAGGCGATTTGCTCCAGCTCGCACGGTCGAACTCGATCCGGGCGGTGGTGCCCAGACCAGCGTCATGGCTGATGCGGCTGCCGATCTGCCACGACCTTCTACGCCCCGTGCGGCTTCTCCTTAATCCGCTTAATCTCGCGCATCTGCGCGGAAAAATCCTCCAGCGCCGCGACCGCCGCCTCGGTCAGGCCCTCGCGCGGAAACTCCCGCACCAGCACCTCCAGCGCCTCGCCGATCCGGCCGAGCTGGCGGCCGTAGGAGCCGACCTCGTCGAGGATCTGCGTCTCGACCTGCGGCGCCGAGGAGCGGCCGAGATTGATGCTGAACAGGCTGAACTGATTGCCCATGATGGTGGTGAACCAGCGCCACGGGTTGATCACCTGCGCCACCCCGCCGGACAGCGGCCCCTCGCCGCCGGCCGCGATCGGGAATTCGGGCGTGGTCACGGACAGGGGCGCGAGCATCTGGGCCATGGCGGGTCTCCTTGGAAAAGAATTTGGTCAGGGCAACGCAACGCCGCGATGATAGCGCGAATGCGCCGGCCGCGGCGTGCCAATTCGATCATTCGCAGACATGCGGCGACGCCGCTGTTGGTTGAACGGCGCGGAGGTGGCGGACCAAAGGGAGAGGAGTTGCGCGGCCGGGGCGCCCGCCCCGTCGCGCCGCGCCCGAAACGAGGGCGCGCGGAATGCCGGACGCGACGATGCGTCCGCAGCCTCATGCGCAATGCAAAAAGCGCACGAGTAAGTCACCACGAAAGCACCGACACGTCCGGCGTTCCGCACGCGGTGAGGCTTCCGGCTTGCTTCGTGCTCTCCCCGGTGGCGTTTGCTACGCTTGGGTTCGTCACCGTCGGGACTGAGCGGTTCGGACGCGAACGTACAGACCTTGCCTCCCCGCGGCCGGTAGGCGTGCAGGCGCCCCGTCCCTTGGCGCCAGCGACGGGCGTCGGGACCACACGAGTTGGGCCGGCGCGCAGAGGTGATTTAAGTGGGGTACGTCTCCGCCCCGGCTCGCACCGCACAGCGTCGTCGTCATGCGCTTGAAGTCCGGCGGCTCCGCAGACGCCGGGCCGGGCCCTGCGCCCCCCTGCCACGGCATC
Organism: Rhodopseudomonas sp. WA056; assembly: GCF_010906995.1. Classification (NCBI taxonomy): domain Bacteria; kingdom Pseudomonadati; phylum Pseudomonadota; class Alphaproteobacteria; order Hyphomicrobiales; family Nitrobacteraceae; genus Rhodopseudomonas; species Rhodopseudomonas sp. WA056. Next base: position 3,838 of record NZ_QPFS01000193.1, read on the forward strand.
CCCTGCCGCCTTCCCTCCGCGCCCGACGCTGCCGCGTCCACCGCACCCCGCCCCACGACTAGTGACGATCGCGAGTCGCCCCTCGTTGGTGGAGCGGGAAGGATAGGAATATAGACTCAGACAGGAACGTTGTCAATACGAAATTGATAGGCCGCCGGCCCATCCAATAAGCGCGGCTCGACTCATTAGTAATTTCTTTCCGAGGCATCCCGCATTATCATCCGTGCTGAAAGCAGCGAAGGAACTATGGCAAAGCAACTTTTCACATTTGGATATGAGGGCTTATCGATCGACGCATTCCTCTCTCGATTGACAGAGGAAGGCGTTGGCACAATCGTCGATGTGCGGGCCAATCCAATCTCTCGAAAGAGAGGCTTCTCGAAGCGTAGCTTTGCAGCCGCTTTGAATAGCGTGGGCGTTGCCTACCTCCATCTCCCTACGCTGGGTTGCCCGAAGCCCATTCGGGATCGCTACAAAATCGACGAGAATTGGGCGGCCTACACGAAGGGCTTCTTGGCGCACCTCAAGACGCAGAGCGAAGTAGTTTCGCAGCTCGCAAAGTTAGCGAAGACCTCGCCTACATGTCTCGTCTGCTTTGAAGCTGACTTCACTCAGTGCCACCGCACGTATGTTGCGCGCGCCGCAAGCTCGATCTCAAATCTCACCGTTGCGCACCTCACAGCCCAAACAGTGATCCCTGACACTCAGCTCCACTCTGCTGCTTAGGCGGATAGATCAAGCTTACAATCAACCATTGATCGGGGAAACGGTGAATGGTTCCCATCAGGAACGTGAGGTCCGCCGCCGGAAGCGACTTCTCTAACTTTGCGCGAAACGGGGCCTCCCAGGCAGTCCCATAACTTCTGCGGCACTTCCAATAAAGCGCACCCGCCTCCCAATCAGCTATCTTATGCCGATACTCACGGGAGTCCCCCTGAATTTCGCAGGAATAGCGATAGTGAAAGTCAAACGGCAGCTTTCGGAGCGTCGCTATCCGCCTTTCATCAGCAGCATCGAATAAACCGCCTTGTCTCTCGTTCTGCACGAGCTTTTCTCGCTCCTCCGCCGTCCAATCAGGATTTTCCGTCCGAGTGATATCGAGACATAAAATCCGAGACGGACGCAGTAGGCCAAGAGTTATACCGGTCGATATCCGCGCCTGATCGAGAGCGGCGAAGTCATCGAAGACTTGGATGCGATCAAGCACCTTTCTCCGGTCCCTCCAACCAAGCTTCACCGAGAGGGGCTCACCCTCCACTGTGATGGTATCAATGAAGAGCCGGTGGCTTTCCGGCCTGTGATCGTTCTTTGCTTTTTCAACTCTTGCCTTGATCCACTGCCACTTCTTGAATTTCTTATCGTCGTCAACGAGACGGAACGGGACCGGGAACAGGCGTATGAATTTCCCGTTCTCCTCAAAGCCAGCAACGCACGATGTCTCGACATGCTTGCCACTCGGAGACGGGTAGGTCTTGCAAAGTATGAGTATTCGCGCGGGACGTGATGCCATGCTATGAAATATATCAAACTGGAAAATAGCGACTTTAGCGGCACTATTTATCGCCGTCCAGATTTTAGCCCGTAGGGCGACCTAGTACTACTGCGTCATAAATTTCGCCGCCGGCTTGATGCTGCGGCGAGGCCACAACAGGGGCATCGCGGCAGGGTTTTGGCAAGTGCGCGGATCAGGCGCAGACGCATGGTTGCGATCGAGTTCGG
>NZ_QPFS01000194.1:0-5463 GCF_010906995.1 Rhodopseudomonas sp. WA056
GCCGCTTGCTGATTGCGAGCCCGAGTCCCGATCCGCCGAACCGCCGGCTGATCGAACTGTCGGCCTGGACGAAATCCTTGAACAGCGAGTCGATCTTGTCGGCGGCAATTCCGATGCCGGTGTCGGTGACGGTCCACCGCATCCTGGCTGTGGTCGAATCCTGCGAAAGGCATTCGGTGGTGATCACGATCTCACCGGCCGCCGTGAACTTCACCGCGTTGGAGATCAGATTGAGCAGCACCTGGCGGATGCGGCCGGCGTCGCCGGTCAGCGCCTGGGGAATGTCGCCACGGGTCTGCTGGCGGACGGTCAGACCCTTGGCGACGGCGCGCGGCCCGATCACGCTCAGCGTATTGTCGACGACGCTACGCGGGGCGAACGGAATCGGCTCGAGGCTGAGCCGGCCGGCTTCCAGCTTGGAGAAGTCGAGAATGTCGTCGAGGATCTGCAACAGGTTGTCGCCGGCGTCGTGAATGCCGGTCACAGCCTGACGCTGCTCGGCGTCGAGGCGGGTGTCCAGCAGGTTGGTGGCGAGACCGATCACCGCGTTCATCGGGGTGCGGATCTCGTGGCTCATCATCGCCACGAAGCTGGATTTGGCGGCGCTCGCCGCCTCGGCGGCCTCGGCATAGAGATGCTGCTTGCCCCACCAGCGCGCGATCGCGACGCTGCCGGTGATGATCACCAGCGCGCTGATCAGCGACATTGCGATCATCAGGGCCGCCATGTCCTGCCAGCTCTGCAACGCGGTCTCTTCCGGCTGGGTGACCCGCACCACGATCGGATAGTTCGGCAGCATCCGGGTGGCGCCGAGCCGCTTGTTCGCGACCGCCGCCTCGCGGTGGCGGGCGCCCGCCGCGAGAGCGAGGCGGCCGGCCTCGGTCACGACGGTGCCGATCTTGTCGGATCGCGGATAGCTGACCAGCAACACGCCGTCGGAGCGCACCAGGGAAATCTCGGTTCCGGGCCCCGGCGACGTCGCGGCGAAGAAATTTTCGAAATACTTCACCGAGATCGCACCGAGCAGCAGGCCGATGAACCTGCCGTTCGATTCGTTCAGGCGATGCGCCAGATAGATGTTCCAGGTGCTGGAACCGCGGTTCTTGGCCGGCGCGCTGATGAAACTCACCAGGGAAGGGTCGCCGCTGAGCGCTTTGAAGTAATCGCGGTCGGAGATGTCGATGTCCGGGATCGGCCAATAGCGCGAGAAATTGATCAGCTTGCCGGCCTCGTCGATCATGGTCACGGCTTCGACCTGCGGCATGCCGGTGATCTTCTCGCTGAGAAGCGAATGAGCGCTCTGCTGAGACATCAGCCGTCGATACGAGGAACTGTCGGTGACGCCGGCGCGTGCGACGTAGTCGCGGATGCTCGACAGCAGCAGGTCGACCGATTTGAACGACCGGTCGGCTTCCTCCGCCAGCGTCAGCGTATAGCGCTCCAGACTGGTTTCTGCGGTTCTCAGCGTGCTTTCACGCAGATTGCCGAGGAAGATCAAATTGGTGCCGACGATGGTGGCGATCAGGGCCACCGTCGTGACGCGCAAGGCCACCAGCGAACGCTTCAGATTGGGGCGGGGCGACGGAAGCATCGGACGCTGGGCTCCGGATCAGCCACGAGAGAGTGGGGCGAAGGAGCGTCGCACGCCGGCGGCGCGGTCGCCAGGCTGTTGCATCGCGGTCGCCGGGCCGAGGTTATCCCCGCGGACACCGCCGCATCGCCAGCGCTTGCTTGCTCGAATCCGGTTCCTAATGATAATGCGAAACTTCGTGGATCCAGATGGAGATGCCGGGCTGATACCCCGCGCGGGGGATCGTTCCGAGAGCGAAAACGGGAGTGGCGTGTGAGACGGGCGCGCACTTAGTAAGGTGGAAGCAGATAACACCGGCGACCTCGCGTATTCTGAGATCATCATAACGGTTTGGTGCTGTCTTCGCGTTAACTTGGATCCCCGTAAAATTACGGGATTTGGTCGGGCGTGCGTTCCATTCAAGATATTTACCGGGAGGTCGTGCGATGAACGGGCAGTCGTCTGGAGGAGAGGTCTTCGTCGTCGATGACGATCCGGCGGTGCGCGAGACACTCTCGATCGTGCTGTCGGCGGCGGGCTATCAGGTGATCTGCTTCGCCGATGGTGAATCGTTGCTTGCCGTGGCGCGCAATCGCAGCCCCGCCTGCATCCTGCTCGACGTTCACATTCCCGGCCGGTCCGGCCTCGACATTCTGGCCGAGCTGCACGCCGAGGACTACCCGGCGCCGATCTTCATGATTTCGGGCAAAGGTGACATCGCGATGGCCGTCAACGCCATCAAGAACGGCGCCCTGGATTTCATCGAGAAGCCATTCCGCGGCAAGGAGATCGTGTCGCGGGTCGAGGAGGCGATCGAAGCGTTCTCGCGGCGGCGCGACGCCAGCCAGGGCAGCAAGGCGCCATCCTACAATTTCCCGGGCAAGGAGCCGCTCACCTTGCGCGAGCGCGAGGTGCTGGAGCTGTTCTCCTCGGGCAACACCAACAAGGAAGCCGGCCGGCACCTCGGCATCAGCCCGCGCACCATCGAGTATCACCGCGCCAACATCATGAAGAAGCTCGGCGCCCGCAACGCGACCGATCTGGTGCGGATCGTCATGTCGGCCCAGAAATAGCCGGGCCATGCGCCGGCAGCGTCGCCGCTGCCGGCTGATACGTCGCCGCGACGCTTACATCGTTCCCGGGAAGGCACCGCCGTCGAGCAGCAGGTTCTGGCCGGTGATGTAGCCGGCGTGCACGCTGCACAGGAATGCGCAGGCTGCACCGAATTCCTCCGATGTCCCGAACCGTCCCGCCGGGTTTTCGTTCTTCCGCGCTTCCAGGATCTGCTCGGCCGGCTTGCCGGTCGCCTTGGCCTGGCCGGCCGCGACGCCGCGCAGCCGATCGGTGTCGAACGGTCCCGGCAGCAGCGCGTTGATCGTCACGTTGTGCCGGACGGTCTTGCGCGACAGGCCGGCGACAAAGCCGGTCAGGCCGGAGCGTGCGCCGTTGGACAGGCCGAGCACGTCGATCGGCGCCTTCACGGCCGCCGAGGTGATGTTGACGATGCGGCCGAACTTGCGCTCGATCATCTTGTCGACGGTCGCCTTGATCAGTTCGATCGGCGTCAGCATGTTGGCGTCGAGCGCCTTGATCCAGTCGTCGCGGGTCCAGTCGCGGAAGTCGCCCGGCGGCGGACCACCGGCATTGTTGATCAGGATGTCCGGCTCCGGGCACGCCTTCAGCGCGGCGGCGCGGCCTTCCGGGGTGGTGATGTCGCCGGCGACGTCGATGATCTCGACATCCGGATAGGCCTTGCGCAGCTCGGCTGCAGCCAGCGCCAGCGCCTCGGCGCCGCGTGCGGTCATCGTCACATGGACGCCTTCGGCGGCGAGCGCCGCAGCGCAGCCGCGGCCAAGTCCCTTGCTCGATGCGCACACCAGCGCGCGGCGGCCTTTGATTCCGAGATCCACGGTTCACTCCAGCTTGGATGGCGATGTCGGTGAGGGCGGTACTGTAGCCAAGCCGTTTCGGCATGGTAAGGGGAAGGCCACGCATAACACATCAACGGGAAACGCGGCATGGATCCATTGTTCGACGTCAGCAACGAAGTCATTCTGGTCACCGGTGCGTCGCAGGGGCTGGGCCGACAATTCGCCCGCGTGCTCGCCGCGCGCGGCGCTGCGGTCGCGCTGGCGGCGCGGCAGACCGACAAGCTGCAGAGCCTCGAACAAGAGATCAGGGACAGCGGCGGACGCGCCGTGGCGGTGCGGATGGACGTCACCGATCTCGGCTCGATGGCGAGCGCGCTCGATCAGGCCGAGGCCGCGCTCGGCCCGATCACCGTGCTGATCAACAATGCCGGCGTCGCCACCGAGAAACTTGCGGTCGATCAGACCGAGGCCGATTGGGACAAGGTGATCGACGCCAATCTGAAGGGCGCTTACTTCCTGGCGACCGAAGTGGCGCGCCGGATGATCGCACGCCAGCAGGGCGGCAACATCGTCAACATCGCTTCGGTGCTCGGCCAGAGCGTGCTGAAATTCGTCTCGCCTTACGCGATCTCGAAGGCCGGCATCATCCAGGCCACCAAGGCGATGGCGCTGGAGCTCGCCAGCTCGCGCATCCGTGTCAACGCGCTGGCGCCGGGCTACATCGACACCGACATCAATCGCGACTTGTGGGCGACGCCGGCCGGCGAGAAACTGGTCAAGAGCATCCCGCAACGCCGCGTCGGCCACGAGTCCGACCTCGACGGCGCCATCCTGCTGCTCGCCTCCAACGCGTCGCGCTACATGACCGGAAGCGTGGTGACGGTGGATGGCGGATTCTTGCTCGGGTAGCAATCGGCTTCGCCTTTCAATTGTCGTTCCGGGAGGCGAGTGCAGCTCGCGAACCCGACATTTCTACGCGCTGCGGCGCGATGCCAAGCATGAGTGTTTCTCACGCATGCTTGACCGCGGACGCATCTGGGAATGACTGCGCTGGATGTTCTGTGCGCTCGGCGGGCAGGCTCTATCCCTCGTCATTCCGGGGCGCTCACGAAGTGAGCGAACCCGGAATCTCGAGGAGTTCATCCGCGCGGGCGCCGCGGGGACCAACTTCTGGATTCCGGGTTCGCGCTGCGCGCGCCCCGGAATGACAAAGCCGGGTAGATGCGCGCGTCAGTGCGCCCGCATCTCCTCACGGATCATATCTGCCGCTTTCTCGCCGATCATGATCGTCGGCGCGTTGGTGTTGCCGCCGATCAAAGTCGGCATCACCGAGGCGTCGACTATGCGCAAGGATCCGACGCCCTTCACCCGCAGCCGTGAATCCACCACGGCCTCCGGATCATTGTCCGCGCCCATCTTGCAGGTGCCGACCGGGTGGTACACGGTGTCGACGCGGGCGCGCAGGATGGCGCGGATGTCGTCGTCGGTGCGGACGTTGGCGGTGAACAGATCCTTCTGCTGCAGCGCGCGCAGCGCCGGCGTCTGCATCAGGCGCTGCGTGGTCTTGTAGCCGGCCACCATGGTTTCGAGATCGGACGGATCGCCGAGGAAATTCGGATCGATCCGCGGCGGGGCCAAGGGATCGGCACTGGCGAGGCTGACGCTGCCGCGGCTCTCCGGCCGCAGCAGGCAGAAGTGGCAGGAGAATCCCGTGCCCCAATGCCGCTTGCGGCCGTGATCATCGACCATCGCCATACCGAAATGCAACTGGATGTCCGGCACCTCGAGGTCGGGCCGGGTCTTCAGGAAGCCGCCGCATTCGGCGAAGTTGGTGGTCAGCGGTCCGCGGCCCTCGCGGCGATACTGTCCGATCGTCGACAGCAGCCGCGCGAACCCGGTGAAACTGGTGCCGGTGAAATACGGCGCATCGGACTGATAGGAGAAGATGAAGTCGGGGTGATCCTGCAGGTTCTGGCCGACGCCCGGCAGATGATGCACGACGTCGATGCCATGGGCCTGCAG
>NZ_QPFS01000195.1:0-5269 GCF_010906995.1 Rhodopseudomonas sp. WA056
GCGTTCTACGAGTTCAAGGACCAGGGCGTCTGGAGCGGCAACCTCCGCGTTCAGCGCAACTTCTGATCCTCGCTTCGCAAGCGAGTATCTGATCAACCCCGGCGGGCAACCGCCGGGGTTTTTCGTTTCGGAGTGCTGGTTGAGGGCGCAACGGACTGACGGATCCGCGGCTCCGACCGAACGATGCAGCAGATCGCATGCCTCACATGGTAACAATCGGCATCGCCCGAAACTGCGGCAGCAGCGGAGCTGCGCGGCCTCGGATTCGCGATCGTCGCACCGCATTCACTGAGTAAATTACCTGTTGTAGTCAGGAAAAATTCTCATATACTTCCGTTCAGGGTCAGCGGGTGATCGTCGGTGGCCCGAAGGAGAGGAAAGAGATTTCGGTTTCCTTCATGGACAACCTCCAGAAAACCTCCGGCAATGCCCTGCCGGAGGTTTTCGTTTTTCGGGGACGCCGGCGAAGCACTCGAGGCATGAACCACCCGACCCGCCGCCCGTACCGTGAGACGGAATAATCGCGACCCTGCCCTGCAAAACCAGCATGCCGGACACCCCCGTCCGGCGATCGCCCGCAAGCAGATGTGCGATCCTGCCGGTTGCTCCTTGGATTCGTTGAGAAATCAATCATCTGGCGCTACGATCCGATCGCGGTGACGCAATCGGATGCGGCCGAGACGAGGCTGGCGGCGCGGGCCGCATACCTCCTTCGCCATTGGTTGCATGGGCTCTCTACCGCCCAGCGACTAGACGAATCGCATCATTTTCCCGCCGCTCCTAGCAAGAAAGAGCCGTTGATGGTCAACGCCGACCGCATCCTTGCTCCCTCCCTCCGTTCCAAGGTCATGACCGCAACCGACGCTGCCGCGCTGATTCCGTCCGGCGCGCATGTCGGCATGAGCGGCTTCACCGGCGCCGGCTATCCCAAGCTGCTGCCGCTGGCGCTTGCCGAGCGCATCAATGCGCATCACGCGCGCGGACAGAAGTTCAAGGTCAGCGTCTGGACCGGTGCCTCGACGGCGCCCGAGCTCGATGGTGCGCTCGCCAAGGTCGACGGCATCGAGATGCGGCTGCCGTATCAATCCGATCCGACCTGCCGCAAGCGCATCAATGCCGGGCGGATGGAGTACATCGACATCCACCTGTCGCACGTCGCGCAGCACGCCTGGTTCGGCTTCCTCGGCAAGCTCGACATCGCGGTGGTCGAGGTCGCCGGCATCCGCGAGGACGGCAGCCTGATCCCGTCATCGTCGATCGGAAACAACAAGACCTGGCTCGACCTCGCCGACAAGGTGATCCTCGAAGTCAACGCCTGGCAGGATATCCGCCTCGAAGGCATGCACGACGTGTACTACGGCACTCAATTGCCGCCGAACCGCAAGCCGATCCCGATCCTCGCGTCCGGCGACCGGATTGGCGAACAGTATCTGCGCTGCGATCCGGCCAAAATCGTCGCCATCGTCGAGACCAACCTGCCCGACCGCAACTCGGCGTTCTCGCCGCCAGACGACACCTCGCAGGCGAGCGCCGGGCACATCCTGGATTTTCTCGGCCACGAGGTAAAGAAGGGCCGGCTGCCGCACAATCTGCTGCCGCTGCAATCGGGCGTCGGCAACGTCGCAAATGCGGTGATGGCCGGCCTCGAAGACGGCCCGTTCGACAACCTCACCGCCTATACCGAAGTGCTGCAGGACGGGATGCTTCACCTGCTGCGCAAGGGCAAGCTGACCCATGCGTCGGCGACCGCACTGTCGCTGTCGCCGGACGGTTACGACGAATTCCTGCGTAATCTCGACTTCTACCGCGAGCGCATCGTGCTGCGACAGCAGGAGATTTCCAACCACCCGGAAGTGATCCGGCGGCTCGGCGTGATCGCGATGAACGGCATGATCGAGGCCGACATCTACGGCAACGTCAACTCGACCCACGTGATGGGCACCAGCATCATGAACGGCATCGGCGGCTCCGGCGACTTCGCCCGCAACAGCTATCTGTCGTTCTTCATGACGCCGTCGGCGGCGAAGGGCGGCAAAATCTCCTGCATCGTGCCGATGGCCTCGCATGTCGACCATACAGAGCACGACGTCCAGGTGATCGTGACCGAGCAGGGCCTCGCCGATCTGCGCGGCCTGTCGCCGAAGCAGCGCGCCAAGGTAATCATCGAGAACTGCGCGCATCCGACCTTCCGGCCGGCGCTGAAGGAATACTTCAAGCGCGCGCTGGAATATTCGCCGGGCCTGCACACCCCGCATATTCTCGACGAAGCACTGACCTTCCTGCCGAACTGGATGGCCAACAAGGCCGCGCGCGAAGCCTGGCGCGACGATGCGGTGGTGCAGGCCGACGCCTGGCGGTGAGCAGATAACCGAATCCGGCCCCTCATCCTGAGGAGCGGCCGTCAGGCCGCGTCTCGAAGGATGAGCTGTCAGGTGATCGTGGCCCATCCTTCGAGACGCCGTGCGTTGCGCGGCTCCTCAGAATGAGGAGGTGCCCGTTACGAAGCGGCGATCACTCCGCCGGCTGCAGCCGCGCGGCCTTCTTGCGCGGGGCGATCCAGAACGCGTCGGGACGTTCGAACAGGAACGTCGCGCCGGTCTTCATCGCCAGTTTCCAGACAATCAGCGCGCCGATCACCCCGGCGACATTGACCAGGATCGCGATCACGCCGAGGTCCAGGAACGGTGCGAACTTCAGCAGCAGCGTGCGGCTGATCGCCATCGGCAGAAAGAACGCCAGATAGATCACGATCGAATGCTCGCCGCAGAACCGCACGCCGTCGAGCCAGCGCTTCTCCGCCAGCAGCGTGCCCGCCGTGATGATGGCGCAGGCACCGGCGAGCCCGAGCAGCAGCGACACCAACGGCAGGTCCGCCCATCCGAGGAATACGACCGCGGCGTTGATCACCGCCCACGACGCCAGCCCGGCCAGTGCCAGCACCGGCCGCCCGCGCGCCGCGTCCGACAGCGCGAACACCTGCCGGGCGAACAGATAGCCGGTATAGAAATAGAAGAACTTGCTGCAGAACTCGTCGGGCACCATCCAGCCGGTGGAGATGTGCAGCGACTCTAAAACCGCCGCGATGCCCCAGACCAGCAGCGACGGGACGCGCCGTGTCAGCTTGGTGACGACGAAGAAGATCGGCAAAAGATAGATGAACCACAGCGTGCCGAATGGATCGATGAACGACAGCGCGTACAGTTTGGCGACCCCCGCCCAGCCGATCTCGGCCGCGAAGCTCGGCGCCTTGAAGGCGAACTGGATCGTCACCCACAGCACGTAGAAGTAGGCGAAATGCACCACCTTGCGGTCGAGATAGGTGCGCCAGTCGCGGTCGATCACCACCGCCAGAAACAGGCCGGAGATCAGGAAGAAGTCCGGCATCCGGAACGGCCGGGCGAACTCGACCACGTAGTGCATGAAACTGGTCTGGCCGGCGGCGGCCTCGACGCCGAGCACCGAATGCATCATCACCACCATGATGATGCAGATGCCCTTGGCGTAGTCGACCCAATCGACCCGGCCGGCGTGCATACGCGGAACGTGTGTGCCATTCGCCGTCATGGTTGTTCCCGTCTGATGCGGACGGCATCATCTTCCGCCAGATCGGTTGCGTTAGTGTTGCCCTCAGCACCGAATGTGCCGCATTTTCGGAATTGTGAGCACCGGTGAGCCGTTTTGCCGCTGGGTATGGTTTCTGTTAACCATCCGCGCCCTGCACCGTTCGAGCCGCCTTTTGACCCGCACTTTCGACATTCCGCTTCCGATCGATGACGCGCTGGACGATCTCTCCGGCGCGCTGGCGACCAGCACCACCGCGGTGCTGGTGGCGCCGCCCGGCGCCGGCAAGACCACCCGCGTGCCGCTGGCGCTGCTCGACGCCCCGTGGCTGAAGGACCAAAAGATCATCGTGCTGGAGCCGCGGCGGATCGCCGCTCGCGCCAGCGCGGAGCGGATGGCCAGGACGCTGGGTGAGAACGCCGGCGAGACGGTCGGCTACCGGGTCCGGTTCGGCTCCAAGGTGTCGCGCACGACCCGGATCGAGGTCGTCACCGAAGGCATCTTCACCCGCCAGATTCTCGACGATCCGGAACTGACCGGCATCGGCGCGGTGCTGTTCGACGAGTTTCATGAACGTTCGCTCGACGCCGATCTGGGCCTTGCACTGGCCCGCGACGCCCAGCAGGGCCTGCGCGAAGACCTGCGCATTCTGGTGATGTCGGCAACCATCGACGGCGCCCGCGTCGCCCGGTTGCTCGGCGATGCGCCGGTGGTCGAAAGTCTCGGCCGGGCATTTCCGGTCGAAACCCGCTATCTCGGCCGGAAGGCCGATGCGCCGCTGGAGCGGCAAATGGCCGAGGCGATCGCACAGGCACTGCGTGGCGAGCCCGGTTCGGTGCTGGCGTTTCTGCCCGGCGCAGCCGAGATCCGCCGCACCGAGACGATGCTGGCCGAGCGGGTGCAGGACCGTTCGGTCGAGATCGTACCGCTGTTCGGCGCGCTCGACGCCGCGGTTCAGGATCGCGCCATCCAGCCGGCAGCCAAGGGCAAGCGCAAGGTGGTACTGGCGACGTCGATCGCCGAAACGTCGCTGACCATCGAAGGCGTCCGCATCGTGGTCGATTGCGGGCTGTCGCGGGTGCCGCGCTACGAGCCGGATCTCGGCCTGACCCGGCTTGAGACGGTGCGGGCATCACGCGCCGCCGTCGACCAGCGCCGCGGCCGTGCCGGCCGCATCGAACCCGGCGTCTGCTACCGGCTGTGGGACGAGCCGCAGACCGCATCGCTGCCGCCCTATACGCAGCCGGAGATCCTGTCCGCCGATCTGTCGTCACTGCTGCTCGATCTCGCCCAATGGGGCGTCACCGATCCGTCATCACTGGCCTTCCTCGATCCGCCGCCGCAGCCGGCGCTGAAGGAAGCCCGCGAGCTGCTCGGCGAGCTCGGCGCGCTCGACCCGGACGGGCGCATCACCGACGAGGGCCGGAGCCTGCGGGCGATGGCGCTACCGCCGCGGCTGGCGCGAATGATCGTCGATGCCGCCCGCCACGGCTGCGCCGACGACGCTGCCGAAATCGCCGCGATCCTGACCGAACGCGGGCTCGGCGGCGACAGCGCCGACCTCGACGCCCGCCGCGACAATTTCCGCCGCGACCGCTCGCAGCGCGCGATGAGCGCGCGGCAGATGGCGGAGCGATGGGCGCGGCAGGCGGACAATCGCGGCACGCCTTCACCCGCTTCGCCGCAAAACGCAGCCCCGTCTTCTCCC
>NZ_QPFS01000196.1:0-5123 GCF_010906995.1 Rhodopseudomonas sp. WA056
GCGGCGGTTGTTGTTCAGCTCCCCTCCCCCTTGCGGGGAGGGGTCGGGGGTGGGGGTCCACATCGGAAGCTTCGCCTCGGGGCACCCCCCACCCCGACCCTCCCCGCAAGGGGGGAGGGAGCAGGCCGGCGCGCGTGGCGCGGCCCACCGCGCTATCGAATCCTCACACCCGCTCGATGATGGTGGCAGTGCCCATGCCGCCGCCGATGCACAGCGTCACCAGCGCGGTCGCCTTGCCGGTGCGCTCCAGCTCGTCGAGCACGGTGCCTAGGATCATCGCGCCGGTGGCGCCGAGCGGATGGCCGAGCGCGATCGCGCCGCCATTGACGTTGATCTTGTCGTTGTCGATCTCGAACGCCTGCATGTAGCGCAGCACCACCGACGCGAACGCCTCGTTGAGTTCGAACAGATCGATGTCGCTCTTCTTCATGCCGGAGCGCTCGAACAGCTTGTTGGTGACGTCGACCGGACCGGTCAGCATCATCGCCGGCTCCGAGCCGATATTGGCGAAGGCGCGAATTTTCGCACGCGGCTTCAGGCCGTGCTTGTCGCCGGCTTCCTTGCTGCCGAGCAGCACCGCGCCGGCGCCGTCGACGATGCCCGACGAGTTGCCGGCATGGTGCACGTAGTTGACCTTCTCGACTTCCGGGTGCGACTGGATCGCCACCGCGTCGAACCCGCCCATCGCGGCGATCGGCGCGAACGACGGCTGCAACTGCGCCAGCGACTGCATCGTCGTCGAGGGGCGCATGTGCTCGTCCTTGGCCAGGATGGTCAGACCGTTGATGTCCTTGACCGGCACCACCGACTTGTCGAACCGGCCTTCGTCCCAGGCCTTCGCGGCGAGCTGCTGGCTCCGAACCGCATAGGCGTCGACGTCGTCGCGCGAGAAGCCGTATTTGGTCGCGATCAGGTCGGCCGACACACCCTGCGGCATGAAGTAGGACGGAATCGCCATCGACGGATCCATCGGCCAGGCACCGCCCGACGCGCCGAGGCCGATGCGGCTCATCGATTCCGCGCCGCCGCCGATCACCAATTCGTGCTGGCCGCTCATGATCTGCGCCGCGGCGAAGTTCACCGCATCGAGGCCCGAGGCGCAGAACCTGGAGATCTGCACGCCGGGCACCGCTTCGCCGAGGCCTGCGTTCATCGCGGCGAACCGCGCGATATCCGAGCCGGCCTCGCCGACCGGATCGACCACGCCCATCACGACGTCGTCGACCACGTCCTTCTTGATGTTGTTACGCTCTTTCAGTGCCTTCAGCGGCACGGTGGCGAGCGCCAGCGCGGTCACCTCATGCAGCGAGCCATCGGCCTTGCCGCGGCCGCGCGGAGTACGAACGTGATCGTAGATATAGGCTTCGGGCATGGGACCTCCCTCGATAAAATGTGACGCGATGCTCTTTCAGGAGTCATCGCCCGGCTCGACCGGGCGATCCAGTCATCATGGCACCGGCGATCAAACCGCCGGCGCCCGGCTTACTGGATCCCCGCCTTCGCGGGGATGACGGCAGTGTCAATGTCAGAACGCTTCCGCCGGCAGTTCCATCAGGGTGTTACAGCCGGCTTCGATCCGGGTCAGCCGCAGCGCGGTCTCGGGTAGCATCCGCTCGGCGAAGAACCGGCCGGTGACCAGCTTTCTGGTCAGATAGGGCGTCGCGCCCTCGGCTGCGATCTTGTCCTGCGCCACCTTGGCCATCTTGGCCCACATGTAGCCCATCGCCACCAGGCCGAAGAGATGCATGTAGTCGGTGGCGGCGGCGCCGGCATTGTCCGGCTGCGCCATGGCGTTCATCATCAGCCAGGTGGTGGCCTTCTGCAAATGGCCGAGCGACGTCGACAGCGGCGCCACGAACGGCTTCATCGCTTCGTCGCCGCCGTGCTCCTTGGCGAAGGCGCCGACCTCGGCGAAGAACGCCATCACGGCGCGGCCGCCGTCACGCGGCAGCTTGCGCCCGACCAGATCGAGCGCCTGAATGCCGTTGGCGCCTTCGTAGATCATCGCGATGCGGGCATCGCGGACGAACTGCTCGACGCCGTTGGCGGCGATGTAGCCGTGGCCGCCATAGACCTGCTGGGCCGCGACCGCATTGGCGAAGCCGCCATCGGTCAGCACGCCCTTCAGCACCGGCGTCATCAGGCCGAGATGATCGTCGGCGGCCTGGCGCTCCTTGGCGTCGCTGGAACGATGCGCGACGTCGCTCTTCAGCGCGGTCCACAGCACCAGCGCCCGCGCCGCCTCGTTGAACGCGCGCATCGTCAGCAGCGCGCGGCGGATGTCGGGATGCACGATGATCGGATCGGCCGGCTTGTCGGTCGCCTTCGGCCCCGACAGCGCCCGGCCCTGCAGCCGCTCGCGGGCGTATTCGACGGCGTTCTGATAGGCGACTTCAGACTGCGCCAGGCCCTGCACCGCGACGCCGAGGCGAGCCTCGTTCATCATCACGAACATGCCCTGCATGCCCTTGTTCTCTTCGCCGACCAGCCAGCCGGTGGCGCCGTCGTAGTTCATGGTGCAGGTGGCGTTGCCGTGGATGCCCATCTTGTGCTCGATCGAGCCGCAGATCACGCCGTTGCGGGTGCCGACGGTGCCGTCCGGGTTGACCAGAAATTTCGGCACTACGAACAGCGAGATGCCCTTGATACCGGCGGGCGCGCCTTCGATCCGCGCCAACACCAGATGGATGATGTTGTCGGCCATGTCGTGCTCGCCGGCCGAGATGAAGATCTTCGTGCCGGTGATCTTGTAGCTGCCGTCCGCCTGCTTCACCGCCTTGGTCCGCAACAGGCCGAGATCGGTGCCGCACTGCGGCTCGGTGAGGTTCATGGTGCCGGTCCACTCGCCGGACACCATCTTGGGCAGATAGGTCTGCTTCTGCTCCGGCGAGCCGTGCACCGTCAGCGCCGCCGCGGCGCCCATGGTCAGCCCCGGATACATCGCGAATGCCATATTGGCGGAGTTCAGAAACTCCTGCACCGTCTGGGTCAGCGTGATCGGCAGACCCTGGCCGCCATATTCGGTCGGCGACGACAGGCCCATCCAGCCGCCTTCGGCGATCTGCTTGTAGGCGTCCTTGAAGCCCTTCGGCGTGGTGACGCTGCCGTCGTCGTGACGGGTGCAGCCTTCGTGATCACCGACGGCGTTGAGCGGATGCAGCACTTCCTCGCTCAGCCGCGCCGCCTCGTTGATGATCGCGTCGCGCACGTCGGCAGCGGCATCGGCGAACCCGGGCAGATTGTTGTAGCGATCGAACTGGAATACGTCGTTGAGCAGGAAGCCGACTTCTTCAACCGGGGCCTTGTAGATCGTCATGCGGGTCTCTCGATCGGGATCAGGTGTGAAGTATGCGCCGCCTGAACCAACTTCAGACGACGACGTGATGAATTCGACCGGTCGCCGGCGAGCTTATTGCCGCGCCAGCTGTTCTCCCATCAAGCGATGCAGCAGGTTGATCGCTTTCAGGGGTCTTACCATGACCTTGAAGTGGGTAATACGCCCGTCGTCGGCGAATGTAATGATGTCGACGCCGTTGATCTTGATACCCTCGATCACGTTCTCGAATTCGAGGACCGCGCCGTTATCGCTGCGCCATTCGCCCACATAGGTGAAGCCCGGTCCGCCGAGCACCTTCTCGGCACCCTTCAGATACTTGAACACAATGTCGCGACCGACCTGCGGGGTGTGAACCACCGGGCTTTCGAACACCGCATCGGGATGCAGCAGATCCCACAGCGCCGCCGTATCGTGGGACTTCATGAAGGCATACCAGGTGTCGAGCCCGTTCAAGGCCATCGGCAGTTCTCCGGATCAGCGAGATAGAATTGCGGCGAAGACGCAAGGCGGGGCGGATGTTCGACCATCATCGGTCGCGACATCAAGCGCGATGACGCCGCGGCGCGCACGGGCGCCGGCACGTCTCCAAATCTCTGCAAAGCACCGGGGCGGCGGCTCGGGACAGGTCGACCATCGGCCGCTGGACCAACATGGCGTGCACGAGCGCTCCTCCGATGTGATGATTTCCGGCGGCCGCAACGCAGCAGCCTGCCGGATCATCTCCATACACCTCTGAATGGCATCTAACGGCGCGCCTTGGCCGTGTCAATACACACGTGTATGGTGCGGGCATGGATTCGGATACCAAAGATCGGCTGACGCGCGCGGATTGGCTCGCCCATGGGCTGCGCACACTCGCCCGCCACGGCGCCAACGCGCTCAAAGTCGGCGATCTCGCGGCCGGCCTGGAGGTGTCGCGCGGTAGCTTCTACTGGCACTTCAAGGACGCGACCGACTTCCGCACCCAGCTCCTGCAGCTCTGGAAAGAACGTGTCACCGAGCAGGTATTCCGCGACATCGATGCCGCGATCGTCGGCCCCGCACGGCTGACACATCTGATGAAGCTCGCCTTCAACGAGGACCGCAGCCTGGATCGCGCGATCCGCGAGCTGGCCGCGACCGATCCGGCCGCCGCCGAGATGGTCGCCGCGGTCGACGCAAGGCGGGTCGAGTATCTGTCCAAGCTGATGATCGAATCCGGCGTCGAGAGCCGGCATGCCCGGCCGCGGGCCGAGTTCCTGTACTGGGCCTATATCGGCCAGACCGCGGTGATGAACCCGGCGCTCAATGCGGTCACCGAATCCGACATCGACGACCTCAGCGCCCTGTTCACGCGCGCGGGTGGTTAGCGTTTCCGGTGGTAACAGGCGGCAGCTCGCGACATTCTGGCTGCACCCGACGCCTCGAAAATCCGCGGCCGACCTGCGCTTTTTGCACCGATCGTTAAGTTTCGTGGCCGTTCACGCCGATCCTTAACTCGGTATTTACCCTAACGGGAAAAAGTCGATCCAGAGGCAGACTTCCGCGTCGTGTCGATGTTCCTTGGAACTGACGCGGAGGTGTGCAGGCGCGGCTGGGTGCCGGCTTGGTGCGGACAAGAGCATGAATCGCGTGTCGTGGAGTGTCGAGGAGATCGAACCGTCAGTGCGCGAGAGGGCCGAGGCCGCCGCCAGGCGCGCCGGACTGTCGCTCACCGACTGGATCAATGGTCAGCTCGGCGAAGCTGCGCCGCAGCCGACGGCCGATCATCCGCGCGTGCCCACTCGTCCGGCGATGCCCGAGCGTA
>NZ_QPFS01000197.1:0-4837 GCF_010906995.1 Rhodopseudomonas sp. WA056
GTCCACGCCTGCGCCGTCCAAGCCCGCGACGGACGCGGCCGAGACCCAGGCCGCGAAGCCGGCGCCGCCCGCAGCGCCGCAGCCCGTCGCACCTCAGCCCGCAGCGCCGCAGCCGGCGCCTGTGGCATCATCCGTGGCGCCAGCGCCGCCGCCATCGGCAGCCGGTCCGGCGGCGACGCCGTCTCCCGCCGGACCGCCGGCCAGCCAAAGTCCGCTTGCGGCCGCGCCCGCCGGACCTGCCGTCGCAGCCGCGGCCCCGCGCGTCACAGCCCCGCAGACCGCCCCTGCCGCAACCGGTCCTGCTCCGGCGGAGCCCGCCGCCGCTGCGAAGCCTGCGGTGCCGAACCTGGCGCGGCCGGTCGAGGTGCGGATGCACAATGACGGCCTGCATCTGTCCTTCGCGTTCGCAGCTCCGACGCCGGCGGCGCTGTTCCGTCGCGGCGAGGTGCTGTGGCTGGTGCTCGACAACACCGCGCCGTTCGACCTTTCGGCGATCCGCCGCGAGGGCAGCTCGGTGGTTGCCGATGCCAGCCGGGTGCCGCTCGCCGACGGCCAGGCGATCCGGATTCGGCTCGGTCGCCCGCAGATCGCGACGTTGAGTGACGAAGACGGCTCCGGCAAAAGCTGGATGGTGATCCTTGCCGATGCCGGTCGTGCGGCCTCGCAGCCTTTGTCCGCGGTGCGCAACATTGCCGATCCTGCCCGCGCCAGCGTCTCGGTGGCGCTGCCGGCGCTGGGCCGGGTGCAGCGGCTTCCCGATCCCGATGCCGGCGACACGCTGACGGTGGTGACGGCGCTGCCGCCGCCGCGCGGCTTCATCAAGCGGCAGAACTTCGTCGAGTTCAATCTGCTGGAGTCGATCCACGGCGTCGTAATCGAGCTGAAATCCGACGACGTCGCTGTCGAGACCACCTCCGATGCGGTGGTGCTGACCCGGCCCGGTGGACTGACGCTGTCGTCTGCGGCGGAGCCCAGCGGCGATGTCTCCGTTCAGCGGCCGTTCTTCGATATTCGGCAATGGACCAAGGATCAGGCCGGCGACTTCAAGGAGTCGCTCGACGAGCGCCTCAATGCCGCATCGACCGCGAGCGGCGACGACAAGCTGCCGGCCCGGCTGGATCTGGCCCGGTTCTACATGGCGCGCGGCCTGTATCCGGAAGCCAAGGGCGTGCTCGATCTGGCGCTGTCGACCAGCAAGCCGGGGCAGGAAGATGCCGCGGCGATGCTGGGACACGCCGCGGCCAGCGCGCTGATGGGGCGATCGGAACAGACCCTCAAGGACATCGCCAATCCGGCGATCGCCTCGACCTACGACGCGCAGATGTGGCGGGGGGTGGCGCTGGCGCGGCAGGGCAAATGGGCCGAAGCCCGCGAAAAGCTGAAGAGCGTGCAGTTCGCCATCACGGCACTGCCGCTCGACATCCAGCGCGCCGTGCTGGCCGCCGCGATGCGCGCCTCGCTCGAGGTTCGGGACTACTCCGGCGCAGCAAAGCTGAGTTCGGATTTCGATCTGGTCGGACTGTCGCCGGAGATCACGCCGCAGGTCACGGTGATGCGCGGCTGGCTCGACGAGGCGCTCGGCCGCGAGCCGGACGCGCTGAAGAAGTACAAGGAGGCGATGGCCTCGCCCGATCGGCAGGCTGCCGCCGAGGCGTGGTTTCGCGACATCGTGCTGCGGCTGAAGCGCGACGAACTGACGCCCGCCGAGGCGCTGCCCGACCTCGAGCGGCTGTCGGTGAACTGGCGGGGCGACCAGCTCGAGGTGAACACTCAGCAGTTGCTGTCGAAGATGTACGCCGACGCCGGGCGCTATCAGGACTCGCTGCAGGCGGCGCGGGTCGCGACCCAGCTCGCGCCGAACTCGGAAGCGGCCCGCAAGGCCCAGGACGATTCCCGCGCGCTGTTCTCGCAGCTCTTCCTCGGCAGCAAGGGCGACGACCTGCCGCCGATCGAGGCGCTGGCGATGTTCTACGAGTATCGTGAGCTGACGCCGATCGGCCGGCGCGGCGACGAGATGATCCGCCGGCTCGCCGAGCGGCTGGTCGCTGTCGATCTGCTCGATCAGGCCAGCGAGCTGCTGCAGTATCAGGTCGACAAGCGGCTCGAAGGCGCGGCGCGGGCGCAGGTCGCCGCCAAGCTGGCGATGATCTATCTGATGAACCGCAAGCCGGACCGCGCGATCGGCGCACTGCATTCGTCGCGGATCGCCGACCTCGCCGGCGAATTGCGCCAGCAGCGGCTGCTGCTGGAGGCGCGGGCGCAGAGCGACATCGGCCGCCACGATCTGGCGCTGGACATCATCAGCAACATCGTCGGCCGCGAAGCGCTGCGGCTGCGCTCGGACATCTATTGGGCGGCGCGGCGCTGGCGCGAAGCCTCCGAGCAGATCGAGCTGTATCTGGGCGATCGCTGGAAGGATTTCACGCCGCTGTCGTCGGGCGAGAAGAGCGATGTGGTCCGAGCCGTGGTCGGCTACGCACTCGCCGAAGACGCCCTCGGGCTCGATCGCTTCCGCGAGAAATTCGCGCCGCTGATGACCGACCCGGCCGATCGCGCCGCGTTCGACATTGCCAGCCAGCCGAGCGCCGGCGACAGTGCGGCGTTCGCCGCAATCGCCAAGATGGCGGCCAGCGTCGATACGCTGGAGGGCTTCCTGCGCGAAATGAAGCAGCGCTTCCCCGATGCCTCGGCCCGCCTCACACCGCCCGGCGCCGACCTCACCTCGACCGGCACGCTGCCCCAGGTACCGCCTCAGGTACCGCCGAAGATCCGCACCATCCAGGCGACGCGGTAGAGGCGACACGCTGGACGCGAACGATCCGCGCCTCGCACTGCCTCTCGTTCGTCGTTCCGGGTTCGCCCGCCTGCGTGCGCCCCGGAATGACCCGTGGAGAGGGGCATCCGCAGCTTCGATGTCGGCGGACTACCCGCCGCCCGTGTAGCTCTGCACCAGCGAGCCTGCGACCAGCGACCAGCCGTCGACCAGGACGAAGAAGATCAGCTTGAACGGCAGCGACACCACCACCGGCGGCAGCATCATCATGCCCATCGACATCAGGATCGAGGCAACCACCAGGTCGATGATCAGGAAGGGGAGGAACAGCAGGAAGCCGATCTCGAACGCGCGCTTCAGCTCCGAGATCAGGAACGCCGGCATCAGGATGCGCAGCGACAGATCCTCCGGCGTCGCCGGCGGCGGTTCGCCGGACAGGTCGAGAAACAGCTTCAGATCCTTCTCGCGAACGTTTTTCTGCATGAACACCCGCATCGGCCCGGATGCGCGCACCAGCGCGTCGTCGACCCCAATCTCGTTGGCGATCAGCGGCTTGATGCCGTCGTCATAGGCTTTCTGCAGCGTCGGTCCCATCACGAAAGCGGTCAGGAACAGCGCCAGCGCGATGATCACCGCGTTCGGCGGTGCGGTCGCGGTACCGAGCGCGGTGCGCAGCAACGACAGCACCACCACGATCCGGGTGAACGACGTCATCATGATCAGGATCGACGGTGCGATCGACAGCACGGTGAGCAGCGCGATCAACTGGATCGCGCGCTCGGTGACGCCGGGGCCGCCCTGGCCGCCGAGATTGATGCTGATGTCCTGCGCCTGCGCAGGCGCAATCATCGCGAGAGCCGCGACGATCCAGACCGATAGGATGATGAAAACTCTACGCGGGGTGGTCGAGGCGCTCACGAAGGCGACTTCGGTCGGCCGAGCAGGGCCGCCATCTCGTCTTCGAGGCTTTCGAAACCGGTCTTGCCGCCAGCCGGTTCGGCCGCGGCCGGCGCTTCTTCGGCCGGTTCGGCAGCGCGCGGGGCCGGTGTGGTCGGCCGCGGCGGTTCGGGAGCGACCGGCGGCGCGGGCTCTGCCGGCGCCGTTGGCGGTCGGCGGAGCGCGGCTTCCAGCCGGTTGGCCATCTCCGCCAGATTCTGGTCGGCGGTGGACAGCGCTGCGACTGCGGGGGCCGCGGCTGCTGGAGCCGCGGTCGCAACCGGAGCGGCCGACGGAGCAGGCGGCGGCGGAGGAGGAGGCGGAGGAGGTGCCGGACGTTCTGCGCGCGGCGCGGGGGCCGGTTTCGGTTCGGGCCGCGGCGGGCGCGGCATCGCCGGCTCGGCGCGCGGACGCGGCGCCGGCTCCATCCGCGGTTCCGGGCGGGGCTCCGGACGCGGCGGCTCAGGCCGCAGGATCGGCGGGTCGGCCCGCATGATCGGCGGCTCGGCGCGCATCACAGGCGGCTCGGCGCGCATGACGGGCGGCTCGGCGCGCATGACGGGCGGTTCGGCGCGGAGGATCGGCGGCTCGGCGCGCTGCAGTGGAGGCAGCGGCGGCTCCGGGCGGGCGAGCGGCTCGGGCACCAGACCTGCGAACGGATCGCTCGGTCGCCGTTCCGGCATCGCCGGTGGCGCAGGACGCGGTGCGGGACGCGGCGGCATCGGCGGCAATTCCGGCTCTGCGGGCTCGGCGGCACCCTCGGCCTCCCATTGGCCCAGGTCGGACGGCGTCATCCGCGGTTCGACGCCGCCGCGGGTCGGCAGCGGATCCCGGGCCGGGGTGGCGCGAACGATGTTCGGCTCGATGACGATGTCGCTGGGCCCGCCGATCATCAGCAGGTGCTCGACATTGTCGCGGCGGACCAGCACCAGCCGCCGGCGGCCGTCGACGGCTGCGGCGTCGATCACCGCCAGCCTCGGCATCCGGCCGCGGCTGGCATTGGTGCCGAGCCGGTTGCCGGCGAAGCGGCGCACCAGCCACGCGGCCGCGCCGATCAGCGCCAGAACCGCCAGAAATGCGAGAAAGAACATCAATGGCTGCGATGACATGCTGTATCCCGGGCAAACA
>NZ_QPFS01000198.1:0-4830 GCF_010906995.1 Rhodopseudomonas sp. WA056
CGCGCCTAAAAGGGGGCTGGGGCTGCGGTCCGGTTTCGATCAGAACGGGCGCTCCCAGGAGACTGTTGCCGTGACTGACGGCTCTGCGACGACGCTGCGCGACGAAGCCCGCGCCAAGGTGAACCTGACTCTGCGCGTGGTGGGCCGTCGTATCGACGGCTATCACGAGCTCGAAAGCGTCGTGGCGTTCGCCGATTGCGCCGATCGTCTGGAACTGCAGCCCGGCGCGGCACTGAGCCTCGCCACGACCGGACCCGGCGCACAGGATTGCGGCGACAGCGCCGACAATCTGGTTCTAAAGGCGGCGCGGCTGCTCTCCGAACGGGTGCCGAACCTCACCACCGGAGCCTTCATCCTCGACAAGCACCTGCCGGTCGCGGCCGGCATCGGCGGCGGCTCGGCCGACGCTGCCGCGGCGCTGCGGCTGCTCGCCCGCGCCAACGATTTGGCGGCCGACGATCCGCGTCTGGTCGAGGCGGCGCGGCTGACCGGGGCCGACGTGCCTGTCTGCCTGCCGTCGCGGCCCTGCATGATGGCCGGAGTCGGCGAAAAGCTCTCGCCGCTGCCGCTGCCGCGGCTGCCGGCCGTGATGGTCAACCCGCGGGTGCCGGTGGCCACCAAGGACGTGTTTGCTGCGCTCGGCCTGAAGCCGGGCTCGCTGACGGTCGGTGCCACCGACGTGCTCGCGGCACCAGCGTGGCCCGATGCCGGAGCACCGCTCGCCGATTGGATTGCGACACTCGAGGCCGGAACCAACGATCTCGAACCGCCGGCCCTCAAGGTCGAGCCTGTGGTCGGCACCGTGCTGGCCGCGCTGCGGGCGACCGTCGGCGTGCAGCTCGCGCGGATGTCGGGCTCGGGCGCGACCTGCTTTGCGCTGTATGCCGATGATGCATCGGCCCGCGCCGCCGCCGATATGCTCCGCACCGCCCAGCCCGGCTGGTGGGTGCATGCCGGCAGCCTGAGCTGACGGCCGCTTCAGCGGCGGTCATCCCGGGGCGCGCGCAGCGCGAACCCGGGATCTCGCAGTTCAGAACATCTCGGGATTCCGGATCGCCGCTGCGCGGCGTCCGGAATGACGGTGCTTATTGCTGGAAGCAGCAGAGCTCGCTCAGTGCGAGCGCGCCAGGCAGAATGCCACCACTTGCTCCAGCGCCGTCTTCATCGGAGAGGACGGGAACAGCGCCAGCGCGTCGACCGCCATCGCGCCGTAATGATGGGCGCGCTGGATGGTGTCTTCGAGCGCGCGATGCTTGGTCATCAGCTTGATCGCCTGATCGAGATCGGCGTCGGAGATCTCGCCGCGCTCCAGCGACTTGATCCAGAACTCGCGCTCGGCGTCGTTGCCACGGCGGAATGCCAGCACCACCGGCAGGGTGATCTTGCCCTCGCGGAAATCGTCGCCGACGTTCTTGCCGAGCTTGGCGGCCTTGCCGCCGTAGTCGAGCACGTCGTCGATGAGCTGGAAGGCGATGCCGATGTTCATACCGAACGAGCGGCAGGCGGATTGTTCGGGCTTGGGCCGGTTGGCGATCGCCGGGCCGACTTCGCAGGCGGCGGCGAACAGCTCGGCGGTCTTACCGCGGATCACCGCCAGATATTCGTCTTCGGTCGTGGCGGTGTTCTTGGCGGCGGCGAGCTGCATCACCTCGCCCTCGGCGATGGTGGCGGAGGCCGACGACAGGATGTCGAGCGCGCGAAGCGAGCCGACCTCGACCATCATCCGGAACGCCTGGCCGAGCAGGAAATCGCCGACCAGCACGCTGGCCTCGTTGCCCCACAGCATCCGCGCCGACTTCTTGCCGCGGCGCATCTCGCTCTCGTCGACGACGTCGTCGTGCAGCAGCGTCGCGGTGTGCATGAATTCGACCGCGGCGGCGAGCTTGATGTGGCCGTCCCCGGTGTAGCCGGTGAGGTTCGCCATCGCCAAGGTGAGCATCGGCCGCAGCCGCTTGCCGCCGGACGAGATCAGATGATTGGCGACTTCCGGAATCATGGTGACGTCGGAGCCGGTGCGCGACAGGATGGTGGCGTTGACGCGCTCCATGTCCGCCGCAACGAGTTCGACCAGTTGGTCGATCGAGGCGGTCGAGGGGCCCTCGAAGGGTACGATAACGGCCACGCTGGGTCTCCAAATTCCGGGGACGGATTCGGCGAAGCTGCTTCCGCCATCCGCGCCTTGGTCCAGTCATCGAGGCGCCGGCCGGCTCGACCATCCGCGCCTCATTGCGGTTCCCTCTATAGCACGGGAACGACCCTGCAACGAGGCGATCGATCCCCCGCGACGGTCGGCGCGAGCTATAATGCAGGGACGACAGGAGAGGCAAGGTTGCGAGAACTGTTGAGGACCAACGACGCGGTACTGCTTTCGGCGGTGGGGGCGCTGCTCGACGGCGCCGGTATCGACCATCTGGTGCTGGACCAGAACATGAGCATTCTGGAAGGCTCCTTGGGCGTGATTCCGCGCCGTTTACTGGTGCCCGACGACGATCTGCCCGCCGCGCGAAGGCTGTTGACCGACGCGGGACTGGCCCATGAGCTGCGGTCCGATGGCTGAAACGGTCGGCGCGGCGGACCGGAGCGTCACCGAAGACGGCTTTCTCGGCGGCCGGCTGCGGCTGCGGCAACCTGCCGCCGGCCATCGCGCCGGTCACGACGCGATTCTGCTGGCGGCTTCGACCCGGGCGAGGGCAGGCGACCGGGTGGTCGAATTCGGCGCCGGGGTCGGCACCGCCGGACTGGCGCTGGCGCGCCGGGTCGACGGAATCGCTCCGGTCCTGGTTGAGATCGACTCCACCCTTGTGGCGATCGCCCGAGACAACGCCCGCCTCAATGGGCTTGCGGCCGAAGTCGTCTGTCTCGACGTGACCGGCCCCGCCGAGACGTTTGCGGCGGCCGGACTCGGGCCCGACACTGCCGACACGGTGCTGATGAACCCGCCGTTTCATGATGCTGCACGGCATCGCGGCTCGCCCGACCCGTTGCGTCAGGCGGCGCATCTGGCAACCGGGGCGACGCTGGAGGCGTGGGTGCATGCGGCGCGGCGGCTGCTCAAATCGGGCGGCGCCCTGACGCTGATCTGGCGGGCGGATGGACTGGCCGATGTGCTGGCCGCGCTCGGCCGCGGCTTCGGTAGCGTGGCGCTTCAGGCGGTGCACGGAAATGCCGGCAAGCCGGCGATCCGCATCCTGGTGCGCGCGATCAAAGGCGGCCGGGCGCCGCTGGTGATGCTGCCGAGTCTGATGCTCAGCGACACCTCGGGGGAGCCGATCCCGCTGGTGCGGGCGGTGATGGCGGGTGAGCAGATTTTGCCGCTGGCGCAACGCTGAGCGACCTCGCCCGGCAAAAGCTGCGCTGCAGATGCACCTCGAAAGACTTACTGCGGTTGCGGCTCTTTATGATGTTCGGCCGGCGCACTGGTGAGGTGAACCGCCGTCAAGATCGCCCCGATCAACAACACCAGCAGGTAAATTTTCATCGGTCCCTCCGCTGCGTCGTTGCAGCCTCGTCCCTATATGAAGCCTGCGTTGCAAAACATGTTCCACATCTACCAGATGGTGATATCCGCGATGGTCGACAATAGGATGAAGCGATGAGCGGGACTGCGGTCAGCGGTCGCAGCGAGCAGGGCTGGCTCGCCGGTCTCGGTAACTGGATTCCAGAGCGATTCCGCCGGGATATTCCGGTCGTACCGGTGGTCCGGCTATCGGGCACGATCGGCGCGGTGACGCCCCTGCGTCCGGGGCTGACGCTCGCCGGTGTCGCCAAGCTGCTCGACCGCGCATTCTCCACCCGCAA
The DNA here is from genome assembly GCF_010906995.1 of Rhodopseudomonas sp. WA056. NCBI lineage: Bacteria > Pseudomonadati > Pseudomonadota > Alphaproteobacteria > Hyphomicrobiales > Nitrobacteraceae > Rhodopseudomonas > Rhodopseudomonas sp. WA056. Next base: position 3,799 of record NZ_QPFS01000198.1, read on the forward strand.
CGCCAAGGCGGTGGCGCTGGCGATCAATTCGCCGGGCGGCTCGCCGGTGCAGTCGCGGCTGATCTATTTGCGCATCCGCGCGCTCGCCGCCGAGAAGAAGCTGCCGGTCTACGCCTTCGTCGAGGACGTCGCCGCGTCCGGCGGCTACATGATCGCCTGTGCGGCCGACGAGATCTATTGCGATCCGTCGTCGATCCTCGGCTCGATCGGCGTGGTCGGCGGCGGCTTCGGGTTTCAGGAGCTGATCAGGAAGATCGGCGTCGAGCGCCGGCTCTACACCGCCGGCGAGCGCAAGGCGCAGCTCGATCCGTTCCTGCCCGAAGACCCGCAGGAGGTCGCCCGGCTGAAGGTGCTGCAGCAGGAGATCCACGCGCTGTTCATCGCGCTGGTCAAGGAAAGCCGCGGCGCCCGGCTGAAAGGCGAGGAGTCGCAATTGTTCACCGGCGAGTACTGGGCCGGCGCCACCTCGGTGTCGCTGGGCCTTGCCGATTCGATCGGCGACCTGCGCGCGGTGCTGCGCGAGAAATTCGGCGACAAGGTTCGCACCCCGCTGATCTCGCCGCCGACCGGTCTGCTCGCCAACCTGACGCGTAAATCCGGTGGCGCCGAAGCTGCGCTCGACGGCGTCGCGGCGCTCCCCGAATCAATGATCTCGGCGCTGGAAACCCGGGCGATCTGGGCCAAATACGGCTTTTGAGAGATGGCTTCGGCGGCGGCGCCGCGCCATTTGGTCCCGTCAGCGTGAGTTGCGAGTGAACGCCCACTGAGCGAAGATGCAACAGGGGCGTGACGCGACTCAAGGAGAGGTTGGACGATGCCGCCGCTGCTCGTATTGGCTGGAAGCCTGGTCGGCATCGCCATGGTGCGGTGGGCCTTCCGCACGGCCGGACGCGTCAATCAGGAGCTCGAGGTCGCCCGCGCGACGGTGTTGGCCGATGTCGATCGCGCCACGCTGCCGACGTTGCGGCCCGATCCGGTCACCGGCGCCTACCGGCCCGGTTGAGGTCTCGGCTGTCGCCCGCCCGCGAAGGC
>NZ_QPFS01000199.1:0-4433 GCF_010906995.1 Rhodopseudomonas sp. WA056
GCACCCGACCGCTCGAGACGACGGCCAAAACGTTCAGTTGGTGATCACACCGAGATTGGTTTCCGAACCTTCATTCCCCGGCACGGTGATCCGCACCTCGTGGCCGAATTTGATCGCGTTCGACGCAGCGGCGCAGGCGGCTTCGAACGCGGCCTCCTTGCTGGAATAATCGCCGGTCGGATCGTCGTCGTGGCGGATGCCCCAGCGATTGTCGCTGCCGATGATGTCGTAATACGCCTTGCCCATCTTTCACCTCCGAATGCTGCGACAATCGACGGCGACCGCATTCGTTCCGCTTGGCCGCGGGGCGACGCCTCAGCCGCGCCGCTGCTGCGAAATGTCGGTGACCTTCACGGTCACGCTCCGGGTCCGACCGTCGCGCTCGACCGTGAGCTTCACGTCGCGGCCGATGCCGGCCTCCTCCAAGGCCGCCGCAAGGTCCGACATGCCGTGGATCGGCTTGCCATCTGCGGCGGTGATGACGTCCCGGACGTAACCGTCGTTGGTCGCGCCTTCGAGGCCGGCGCGGGCGGCCGGCGAATCCGGCAGCGTCCGCAACACCACGACGCCGTCGATTCCGAGCTGGGCGGTCTCGTTCTCGCGGGCGGCGATGATGCCGATACCCGGCACCGGCACGGTACCGTTGGTGATCAGAGCTGTGACCACCCGGTTGACTGCGTCGACCGGAATCGCAAAGCCGATCCCGGCCGAAGCGCCGGAGCCGGAGATGATTGCGGTGTTGATGCCGATCAGCCGGCCGGCACTGTCGAGCAGCGGGCCGCCGGAATTGCCGGGATTGATCGCCGCGTCGGTCTGGATCACGCCGCGGACCTCGTGCGCCGCCGCGGTCGGCAACCGGCGCCGCAGCGCGCTGACGATGCCCGTGGTCAGCGTTTGTTCGAGACCGTAGGGATTGCCGATCGCGTAGGCCGCCTGCCCGACCTGGAGATCTTCCGAGCTGCCGATCGCGATCGGGCGCAGCGGCGTCTGCGGCCGCTCGAGCTGCAACACGGCGAGATCGTAGTTCGGCGCCGCGCCGACCACGCGCGCGGTGACAAACTCACCCGAGGCGAGCCGGACGCCGAGCTGGCCGGCATTCTGCACCACATGGTTGTTGGTGACGACATGACCGGCGGCGTCCCAGATCGCGCCGGAGCCGGACTGCACCGGAGCCTCCTGCTGTGCGAAGAACGGCGACACCCGTTGCTGGGCTTGCGCGAACACGTGCACCACCGAGGGCGATACCTGCTTGAACAGCTCCACCGTGGCCTTCTCGGCAGGTGCCAACTCGCCGCGAGCGGTGACGGTGCGCGGGCCGGTCGCGGAAAACCACAACGCGCTCAGATAAGGCTGAGCCACCCAGAACGTCGCGAGCACCAGCAGCCAGACGATCGCGATGCGCAGCAACAAGTCGGTGCGCTGCGCCCGCCGCATCTGGGCCTGCGCGAGTCGCGGATCGGGACCAGGAGGGACCGGCGAACGGGGCGGAAGCGACGTCATGGCGAGATGAATCCTTCAACACGAAGCCGACCGAACCGGCCCGCAGCGGCCGGTTCCATCGGCATCGCCAACCGCTAATGCACGACGTTTCCGCCGGTTCCATCCTGCAGATAGGCACGGCCGGCGGCTGCGCCAGCTCCGGCGGAGCCAGCGGCTCCGCGATTGCGGCCAAAGGCCGGCAACGCCGCCCCCGACCCAGGAATGCCGTTTGATGACATCGTGTCCATCATCGTCTGGAGGCGCCGTCCGCCGCTGGCGCCGATCCTGACCGGCTTCTATATCTGCGCTGTTCCCCTCTCGGATCCTCGGCCGACCGATCGATCCCAGCGCGAGTCGATCGAATGACTGAATCATTGTCCAACATGATGCTGGTGATCTCGGTGTGGGCGTTGCCGCTCCTGATCGCGATCACCTTCCACGAGGCCGCGCACGCCTATGTGGCGAAGCTTTGCGGCGACAACACCGCCTGGATGCTCGGCCGCGTCAGCTTCAACCCGATCAGGCACATCGATCCGTTCGGCACGGTGCTGCTGCCGCTGCTGCTGCTGGTGATCCAGTCGCCGTTTCTGTTCGGCTACGCCAAGCCGGTGCCGGTGAACTTCCGCAATCTGAGCCACCCGCGCCGCGACATGGTGCTGGTCGCGGCCGCCGGTCCCGCGATCAATCTGGCGCTGGCCGCGCTCGCGGGGCTGTCGTTTCATCTCGTCGGCTACGTGCCCGGCGAAGCCGGGCAATGGCTCGCGCAGAACCTCGTCAACGCGCTGCTGATCAAAGTGGTGCTGGCGATCTTCAATCTGCTGCCGATCCCGCCGCTCGACGGCGGCCGCATTGCGGTGGGGATCCTGCCACGGGCGCTGGCGCGGCCACTCGATCGGCTCGAACCTTACGGCATGCTGATCCTGCTGACGCTGATCTTCATCCTGCCGATGGCCGGGATCGGCGTGGCGACGCGGTTCATCGCGCAATCGAGCCAGTTCGTGGTTCACGCGATCCTGCGCCTCACCGGCGCGGCCTGACGCGGGCATCGCCTCAAACGGCAGCCCGACCGAGGCGCCGCGTCCCCTTGTCGCACCGCCCTGTGCCGCTCGTCCCGAGCCATCAGGGTCCCGTACAGGCACCGTCGTCCACCACAGTTCGCCGACCAGCGACTGGCCGGCTGGGGCCTGCGGCGCCTCCCAGCATGAGCCGGATCTAGGCAGCGCCGTCGGACGACTCGGGCTCACATGGATTCGTCCGAGCCTCCCGGGACGACACGGACACGGCCGTCCATCCCCCATCGTCGCAGCAAGTAATTTGGACGTTCGCACCCGTCCGGCGGCGCTTTTGGCGATCGCTTACTAATTTACGATTGAATTACCAGAACTCACTAGAGTGGCGCCGGACTGTGCTGAGGACTTGCTTCGAGAGACATTCAAGCGGGGGCTGGAATGATCGTGCTGCTGATAGTCGTCGGCCTTCTGATCGCCCTGTTTTGGGCGTGCTGGTCTTCAGCTAGATCATACTACCAGCACGGCAGGATCAGAGGCATGGATGAAGCCGTTCGGCAGATCGTCCGTGGGATCGGTCGCCACTACGAAATCGCCGCGAGAGCCAGTCCTGAAGGCGTGTCGAAAGCAATCGCCGAAATCAAAGCCATGTTCAATCGACGTCCGCATCTGAAACCAAAGGACGTCGAACGATACCATCTCCAACTCTCGATTTTGGCCGACGCGATCGGTGAAGCCTGCTGTTCGAAAGGCCAGGCGGAAGGCGTCGAGATGATGGCACCGGCCGAAGGCCACGTCCGCGTCGACCTGTCGGTGATCGAACTCCTGCAGCTCAGCCGGCTGGCACATCTCGGCTTCCTTCACATGATGCCCAACTATCGCGGGTTGGAAATTCAGCGCTTCAGCGACGAGCTGGATGCGCAGGAAGGCACCAGGTCGATCTACAAGCTGGAGTCCGCCATCCCGCCGAAAGAGCGCCCGTTCGTCGATCTCGCGACCCACTACAGAGGACGTGAACAGCTCATCTCCGATTGGTGGCAGCCGGTACCGGCCGACCGGGCCGGATATGTCCGAGGGCTCGGCCCGTCAATGGCCATGGCGTCGACACCCGTCTCGCCATAGCACACAGCCGCTGATGACGTCGGCGCCCGGCACGCCGCACATTGGCGTCCGACGCATGCAGGCATCTTCCGGGGCGTCGACCTCGAGCTTGTCGATGATCTCTCGTCGGATTCGATGGGAGTCAGATCGTCTGATTGTACGCGCCGACTTCGGGATGCTGGCGCAGCACGAGGTTCACGGCTTCGAACATGTCGTGCATCCGCTGCTCGGACACCGGGCTTTCGACTACCACCACCAGCTCGGGCTTGTTCGAGGATGCCCGCACCAGCCCCCAGCTTCCATCGGCGCAGGTGACCCGGACGCCGTTGACGGTGACGAGATCGCGGATCTTCTGCCCGGCGACGAGATCGCCGTTCGCCTGTGCGGCTTCGAAATGCTTCACGACCTCGTCGATCACCCGATACTTCACCTCGTCGGCGCAATGCGGCGACATCGTCGGCGACGACCAGGTCTTGGGCAGCGCGTCCTTGAGCTGCGACATCGACTTGCCCGGCGCGCGGTCCAGCATCTCGCAGATCGCGATCGCTGATACCAGGCCGTCGTCATAGCCGCGGCCGAGCGGCGCGTTGAAGAAGAAGTGGCCGGATTTTTCGAAGCCGGCGAGCGCGTTGCTCTCGTTGGTGCGGCGCTTCATGTAGGAATGGCCGGTCTTCCAATATTCGGTCCTGGCGCCCTGCCGTTGCAGCACCGGATCGGTGGCGAACAGGCCGGTGGATTTGACGTCGACCACGAAGCGCGCGTTGGGGTGGATCGCCGACATGTCGCGCGCCAGCATCACCCCGACCTTGTCGGCGAAGATCTCCTCGCCGGTGTCGTCGACCACGC